>JBEKAD010000338.1:0-6232 GCA_050018435.1 Terriglobia bacterium | reverse complement strand
ATTCCGGCCCATTGAGCGGGGAGATGTGGTGGTTTTCCGCTATCAGCTCGACACGTCCAAGTCGTATATCAAACGAGTGATTGGATTGCCCGGGGATGAGGTGAGTATTCGCGATGGCCATGTGCGGGTGAATGGCAAGCCCCTCAGCGAGCCCTATGTCCCGCCTAGTTACCTCGACGATCAAAGTTACCCCCCGGTGCGCGTGGAGCCCAATCACTACTTTGTGCTGGGTGATCATCGCAGTTCCTCGAATGACAGCCGCGTGTGGGGAACCGTCGATCGCCAGTACATTTACGGCAAGGCGGCTTTTGTGTACTGGCCGCTAAGCCAGGCGGGATGGGTGCAGTAATCGGATGATCGGGTGATTGGATGAACAGAAGACATCTCACGCCAAGTTTGTCGGTGGCTCGCGCGATCACCGGGTCATCGGATCACCTGATCAAGGAGAGCGAATGGACGCGATTCTCGCCCTAGAAGACGGAAGAATTTTCAGGGGGCGCGGTTTTGGCGCCTCCGGCGAACGTTTTGGCGAGGTCGTTTTCAATACTTCTCTTTCCGGTTACCAGGAAATTCTCACGGACCCTTCGTATTCGGGGCAGATCGTAATCCTTACCTACCCTCACATTGGGAACTACGGGACGAACCTGCTCGATTGTGAATCCGCGCGACCTTACGCGGAAGGTTTGGTGGTGCGTGAGCTTTCCGAATTGGCCAGCAACTGGCGCTCGGAAGAAGAAGTGTCCGGATTCCTCGCGAACTACGGCATTCCTGTCATTTCTCACATCGATACGCGCGCCCTCGTCCGTCACCTGCGCAAGCACGGCGCTATGCGCGGAGTCATTTCCACGGTCAACACCGACGAGCAGGGTTTGGTGGCGAAAGCCAAGGCCTCACCGAGCATGGTCGGCCTCGACCTCGCCAGCCACGTCACGGCAAGCTCGCCCTATCATTGGACGGAGCCGTCGCGCCACATTATGGCCGGAGAAAGCCGCCCGCCCATTGCACCGCGATTCCACGTGGTAGCGTATGATTACGGCATCAAGCAAAACATTCTGCGCAGACTGGTGGATGTGGGCTGCCACGTCACCGTCGTGCCCGCCACGACTACCGCAGCGGAGGTCATGGAACTTAAGCCGGATGGGGTGTTTCTTTCCAACGGCCCGGGCGACCCTGAACCCGTCGCGTACGCCGCGCAGGCCGTGCGCGACATGATGGGCCGCGTGCCCATCTTCGGGATTTGCCTCGGCCATCAGATCATCGGCCTCGCCCTGGGAGGGAAGACTTACAAACTCAAGTTCGGCCACCACGGCGGCAATCATCCCATTCTGAACCTGGAAACCCGGAAAGTGGAAATCACCGCCCAGAATCACGGCTTTGCGGTGGACCCGGATTCACTGAAGGCGAGTGAGGTGATTCTGACCCATAAGAACCTGAATGACGATACGCTGGAAGGCCTGCGGCATAGAACGATGCCCCTATTCAGCGTGCAGTATCACCCCGAGGCCTCGCCCGGCCCGCACGATTCGGCGTATTTGTTTGACCGGTTTGTAAGGATGATGGAGACTTTCAAAGGATAAAGGCTAAAGGGTAAAGGTTGAAAGCGCCTCTCTGGTTGTGCGTAACTCGAATATGGAACCCCCTCACCCCCAGCCCCTCTCCCCCAAAGGGGCGAGGGGAGCGGTGATTTAATGGGTTATCTTGGAATCCCTAACCCTCGCCCCCTTGGGGGAGAGGGTGGACGGCAGCCGGCGCTTTCGTCAGCCGGGGGCCGGACGGGTGAGGGGGTCTTTTCGGACGTATGACACTCGAGGAATTCGACCGCCGGATAGCACAAATCAACGGACTGCTGGCCAGTGCAGGTTCGAAGCTCAACGAGGCCGCTGAGCTTCACATCGCCTTGGATGCGAAACTGGACCGCCTGGCTGAGGCGCTGCTCCAGCGTGTGGGGCAGTGACCTGTCGACATTGAATAGGTCGGGCGGCGTTTGAGTCCACTGTTCCAACACCGGTCCTGACGCTGGCCCACACGATTCGGCTTATCTGTTTGATCGGTTTGTTATGATGACGGAAGAGTTTAAGGAATAGGGTGAGTCGTGCTCAGAGATTGTTTTGACCCGTTTGGGTTAATGCGCTAGGATGTGTGCATGGCTAACACACGGAGTACGACCGTCAGCGTCCGTTTGACTCCGGAGGTCAAGCGGCAACTCAATCGCCTCGCGAAATCCGCAGGACGTAGCGCAAACTTCCTTGTCGCCGATGCCATCGCGGTCTATGTTCAGGAACAGCAGCGGCAACTCGAGTCCATCCAGCGCGGCATCTCGCAGATCGAGTCTGGTCACTATATTCCGCATGAGGCGATGAAGCCTTGGCTGCTTTCCTTGGGCTCGGATCATGAACTCCCGCCACCCAAATGCGTTTGCGGCAAATCCCACGACGAGCCGAATTCATGCGAATAGTGTGGGCTCCTGAGGCGAGGCAGCGGACCCACGAAATCTGGCATTACATCGCGCTCGACAACCTCGGGGCGGCGAACCGCATGTTTACCAGACTTGTCGCGGCGGTGGAAAAGCTAGCTTACTACCCATACCTCGGTCGCCCAGGAAGGAGAGCTTCGCGGGAGTTGCCGGTGGCGGGTGCTCCTTTTATCGTGGTCTATCGCGTCCTGGATGAGGAGGTTCGGATCGTAGGTGTCCTGCATGGAGCTCAGCGGGCTGGTGAATAGTCCTGGCAGCTCAGTTGCTCGAACGGTGGCATTTCCTGACATAGGACATCTGATGCCATAGGAGAAGTCTGAAATGCAATTTGAAGCAAAACTCACTCTAGATGGTTTGATGACATTGGTAGCGGGGATCATAGCCTTTGCTGCAGTCATCATTCAGATTCGGTCTTCGTCGAAACAGTTGCAAGACCAAATGAAAGACCAGCGCGACGCAGAACGAGAGGAAAGCGAAAGACAAAAGCGTGCCATAGCAACGGCCATACTTTTCGAAATCGTTAACTTTTACATGATTGAGTTAGAACAAGTTGAGAAGACTTTGAACAGGCAGGCTTCCGAATCCAACTTTCTGCCCTCGGCCGTCGGTTTACGGTCTAATATTACCGAAATATATAAGGCGGTCTCAGCAATTCTGGGGTCGTTGAATGCGAAGTCGGTTTCAGCAATTATCAAGTTTTACTCGATGGTAGGCCTGTACGAAGGTCAATGGCGTAATTATCAACACTTCTTAGATATGCTCTGGCGACTTGGCCCACAGAAGGAGGTCTTGGACGCCTTCACGAAATGTGCCAAGGACGAGCTAGAATCGATTCGCAGCTTGATACCGGAGTTGAAAAAGCTGGCAACAAGCGTAAGTACGGCTGTGGCGCAAGATTGTGGTCTAGACGAGCTTATCGGAAGAACTGATGCCAAAAAAAACTGACCTGCGCAAAATTCTTATCATCGGTTCCGGGCCGATCATTATTGGCCAGGCGTGCGAGTTCGACTATTCCGGTACGCAAGCCTGCAAGGCTTTAAAGGCGGAGGGCTACGAGGTGGTTTTGGTGAATTCCAACCCCGCCACCATCATGACGGACCCGGAATTCGCTGACTCCACTTACATCGAGCCGCTCACTGCCGAGTATCTTGAAGCCATCATCGCGCTCGAAAAGCCCGATGCGCTGCTGCCGACCGTCGGCGGGCAGACGGCGCTGAACCTTTCCGTCGAGCTCGCAGAGAGTGGCGTCCTCGACAAATACAATGTGCAACTGATCGGGGCGTCGCTGAAGGCCATCAAGATGGCCGAAGACCGCCTATGGTTCAAGGACGCCATGTTGCAAGTCGGCCTCGAGGTGCCGAAGAGCGTCTTGGTGAACAAGGTGGAAAGTGCGCTGAAGTTCTCCCACCATGTAGGATTCCCGCTGATTATCCGTCCGTCCTTCACGTTGGGTGGCACGGGGGCGGGCATGGCCTATAACCGCGAGGAGTTGGATGAGAAGGTGCGTTATGGTCTCGAGCTTAGCCCCGTGCATGAAGCGCTGGTGGAAGAATCCGTCGTCGGCTGGAAGGAATTTGAGCTCGAGGTCATGCGCGACCACGCTGACAACGCCGTCGTGGTGTGCTCGATTGAAAACTTCGATCCCATGGGCGTCCACACCGGTGATTCCATCACGGTGGCGCCCGCGCAAACGCTGACCGACAAGGAATATCAGATTATGCGGGACGCGGCGTTCAAGGTGATCCGCGCCGTGGGGGTGGAGACGGGCGGCTCGAACATCCAATTCGCCGTCAGCCCGGAGACGGGCCGCATGGTGGTGATTGAAATGAACCCGCGCGTTTCGCGCAGTTCGGCGTTGGCGTCGAAGGCCACGGGCTTCCCGATTGCCAAGATCGCCGCGCGCTTGGCGGTGGGCTATAGCCTGGATGAAATCCCCAACGACATCACCCAGAAGACTCCTTCTTGCTTTGAGCCCACCATCGATTACGTGGTCGTCAAGATTCCCAAGTGGGCACAGGAAAAATTCCCGGACTCTGACCACACGCTGGGGCCGCAGATGAAGTCGGTGGGCGAGGTCATGGCGATCGGGCGCACGTTCAAGGAAGCCTTGATGAAGGGGATTCGCTCGCTCGAAACCGGCCGCAAAACGCCCACCTCGCCGTCGGATCCCGCGGAACTGGAGCGGCGCCTGGCGATTCCGCACCCCGAGCGCTTGTGGGACCTTCTGCACGCCTTTGAGATCGGTTACAGCCTCGATTTGTTGTACGAAATCACGCGCATCGACCCGTGGTTTCTGAATCAGCTCCAACAGATTCTGGCGCTCAAAGGTGAGTTAAAGCGCTTCACGCTTGAAAACATTCCGGCGGGCGTGTTGTATCTCGCCAAGCAATATGGATTCGCCGATCCTTACCTCGGGGAACTCTGGGGAAAGAGCGCTGAGGAGGTGCGGCAGCGCCGCCGGGCGCTCAACGTGCGGCCCGTTTTCAAACGTGTGGATACGTGCGCGGCGGAATTCGAATCCTTTACACCTTATCTCTATTCGACTTACGAAGAGGAAAATGAGGCTGAGCCCACCACGCGCCGCAAGATTATGATTCTGGGCAGCGGCCCAAACCGCATCGGGCAGGGAATTGAGTTCGATTACTGCTGTGTCCACGCCTCTTACGCCCTCAAGGAAGAGGGCTACGAGACGATTATGGTGAATTGTAATCCGGAGACGGTCTCGACCGATTACGACACTTCCGATCGCCTCTACTTTGAGCCGCTGACTTTTGAAGACGTCATGGCGATCGTGGAAGAGGAAAAGCCCGCGGGCGTCATCGTGCAATTCGGAGGTCAAACACCCTTGAACCTGGCCCGCCAGCTCAAGGCGGCCGGCGTGCCCATTGTGGGTACTACGCCGGAATCCATCGACTTGGCGGAAGACCGCAAGCACTTCGGCAAGCTGCTCGCCGACCTGGGCATCCCCCAGCCCGAAAACGGCGCCGCGATGAACGTACATGAAGCGCTCGCCATAGCCCAGCGCATCGGCTATCCGGTGTTGGTGCGGCCTTCCTACGTGCTGGGTGGCCGGGCGATGGTGATCGCTTACGATGAGGCCACCCTGCGCGAATATGTGCTCCGGGCGGAGGAATTGCAGGGCGCTTTTCCGATTCTGGTTGACCGCTTTCTTGAAAATGCTACGGAAGTTGATGTGGATGCGCTTTGTGATGGCGTGGACGTGGTTGTAGCGGGCATTATGCAGCACATCGAGGAGGCGGGGATTCACTCCGGTGACAGTTCCTGTGTGCTGCCCGCGGTAAGCATCCCTGAAGATCAGCGCCAGACTCTCCGCGACTACACGGTCCGACTGGCGCGCGAGCTCAAGGTTGTGGGGCTGATGAACGTGCAGTACGCCATTCAAAATGGCAAGGTTTACGTGCTGGAAGTGAATCCGCGCGCGTCCCGCACGGTACCTTATGTGAGCAAAGCGACGGGCTTCCCACTCGCCAAAATTGCGGCCCGCCTGATGGTCGGCCGCAGGCTCGCGGAATTCGGCCTGCCCCCTGAGTTGCCCGTCAGCCATTCATTTGTGAAGTCACCCGTTTTCCCGTTCCAGAAACTGCCCGGGGTGGACACGATTCTCGGGCCGGAGATGAAATCCACCGGAGAAGTCATGGGCGTCGCTGACAGCTTCGGGCTGGCATTCGCGAAAGCCCAACTGGGAGCGCGTCAGCGGCTTCCCATTAAGGTGGCCGTCTTCATCTCAGTTAACGATCA
>JBEKAD010000337.1:0-6234 GCA_050018435.1 Terriglobia bacterium | reverse complement strand
CCGTGGTCCTGGTCCGCCGGAGAATCTGGTAGGCATACCAACGGCTCTCCTCAGCCTTCAGTTCTTCCCCGTTGATGCGGAGATAGCCGCTGTGTTGACCCTGCGAGAAAGGCGGGAAGGTGAGGTCCGTCACCGCCAGAAGATTGTCCGTAACTCCCAGTGCGCCCCAGAAATTGTTGATGGCGGGGTAGATACCGAGGGCGCTCATGCGCATCCAATCCCCGCTCAGCGCGTCCAGCGACAGAACCCCCTCCTCGTCAGCGCCGGACGCGGTCGCCCCGTGCAGCAGCGCAGGATTCATTGCCAACGAGCCGGAAGCGCCCGCCATGCCCGTCGCCATCAGACTCTGGAGAAAATCACGCCGGGAGGTCGAGCCCGGGGAAAAGTCCGGTTTTTCGTGTCTGGAAATCATGGGAAATGCCCCCGTGTTCAAATGTGAAAGCAGGTGTAAGGGCAACACTGTTCACTTAGCGCGCGTTTTCATATGGACTTGCGCGAAGCGCCTTGGACTGCGGTAGCAGCAGCTACCGCCTTTCTACCCCCGCCCCTTGCACCTTTGCCGTATGAATCGAAGGCAGAAGGCGGTAGCTGCTGCTACCGCAGTCCAAGGCGGGCTTCGCCCGCAATTAGATTCCCGCATCCATAGCGACAACTAAGCGAACAGTATTGGGTCTAGGGGCGGTTCGCGAACCGCCCCTTGAAACTGGGACAGGCCGGGCCTGTCACGCCGCAGTGGCAGCTTCGAACTCCTCCGGCCGGTGCTCCTGCGAATACCGAACCATGGCGTGCAGATTTTCGGGCGGCGTCGTGGGCGGTACTTCGCAGCCCGTGCCCACAATGTGGAACTTCCCGCAGGTCTCGTGGCACCGCCGACATGCCTCATAGACCCGCTCCGGGCTCCCTTCCAACATGTCGGTGATCGTCGAGACATTGCCCAGAATCACCCGGTCCGGTCCCAGGCAGGCCCGCGCCGCCGCCAGATTAGTGGGTGAATCCAATTCGAAGATTTGCACGGGCAACTGCTTCATTTGCGGAATCAAGGGGTCAGTGTTTCCGCACATGTGCAGCCGCACGATGACCTCGGGATGCGCCTGGCGAATGGATTCGACCACCCGCAGTTGCCGGGGGAACAGAAACTCGCGGTAATATTTTGGGCCCATCATGCTGGCCGCGGCGTCGCTCATGCCGATGGTATCGGCGCCGGACTGAATTTCCGCCTCGGCATAGACAACCGCCACTTCCGCCGTAAAATCGAGAAGGTCCTTGACGAAACCGGAATCGTCGATGAAGTCCGTCATGATGCGAGTCAAGCCGCGCAGTTCCTGGCCCAGCGCCAGGGGCCCTTCCACCCATCCTACGATCGAGACCTCACCCCCGAACTCCCGGTGCATGACCTCAATTCCTTTGATCCGATCGTGCATGCGGCCACCACCGAGCGGGTCGGGGATACGGAAGGTTTTCAGGCGCGACTTGTCGAGCAGGGCGGCGCGTTCCTCGCAGATGGCCGGGCCCTGGTCCTCGTACCAATTGATGCTTCCGTCCCCCGCAATGTCGATCACCTCGCGCGCCGGGTCGGAACACGTCAGCAGGCAATCGATGCCAAAGTCGTGTACGAGCTTGCTCTGTGCGGCGGCCATCTTCCGCCCGTCACGGGTGTAGTCGATGAAGGGAATGCCCAGATGCCTGGCGGCAAACATCATGATCACAGGCTGGACAGGAAGGTGATCGACGGGCCGGCCCGCGATCAGCGCGCAGACTCTCTCAAGAGAACGCATGGAAAGCCTCCGGGTAGGTTTTTGCGGCCATTTGCAAACCAAATAGGGAGCAACTTAATTGCCAATGGGTCATCGGGCCGTCGGTTCATCGGGTGATCGGGAGATCGGGTCATCGGGTCATCGGGTGATCGGTTCATCGGGCGATCGGGTGATTTGAGATTTGCGATTTGTGATTTGGGATTTTCGAAGTCAGCAAATTGATTCATGTTCTCACCGGGCACTGTCGATAACCGATACGGGGTAGTGTATCACGCTGGGGTTTGGCAGTCGGCTCTGCCTGCGTTCCCGCCTTCGGACTTTGCCTGTTTCTCGTCACTCGCCACTTGTCACTGCCCTTTTCATCGGGTGATCGGGAGATCGCGTGAATGAAGAATTTCGGACGCCGCCCTGCCCACTTCGCGGTCATCCTGAGCAGCAGCGAAGGATCTCTCCCTGCCCGCCGTTCCGCCTTCGGACTTTGCCTGTGCCTTGTCACTGGTCGCTCGTCACCGCTGTTGTGATCGGATCATCGGTTCATCGGGCCATTGAAAACCTTCGGACGCAGCAAACTGATTCATCTTGTCGCATGACACTGCCGATAGCCGATATGGAGAAGTGTATCACGAAGGGGTTTGGCCGTCGGCGCTCCCCGTTTTTGCGCCCTCCGACATAGCCCGCCTCGCGGTCATCCTGAGCAGCAGCGAAGGATCTGGCCCTGCCCGCCGTTCCGCCCTTGGATTTTGCCCTTTTCTTGTCGCTAGTCACTCGCCACTGGTCACTGCTCTTATCATCGGGCCATCGGGCGATTTACGATTTTCGAAGTCAGCAGATTTCCTCTTCCCCTTTATTTTCGATTGTCGCGGTAGGGATACCGGTTACCCGGTACCCCCCGCACGGATCCGTACGGGCGCTCATTAGCGCATACGGCTCTTGTCGCGGATGAATAGCGGAGAGCGCTCGGGCGCTCGCCGCGCACCCGGTAGCCCCTGGGACGCGCAGAAACCCCGCTCAGTGTCGGGCGCGTGTGAGGCTAAGGGGTGTTCTCCTTGACCAGCGGCCTTCCCTCCGCATTCTCCGCAGACCGTCTGATGTCCTTGTTCGAATGTTTCATCGGTACTACGCCGCTGTCCGACTCCTCGGAGACGTGCACACGGGCCGTGCGGCCTAAGCCTTCGCCCGTCGGTCCGCCACGGGGCGGGCATCTCCGAGGTCTCCCGGTTCTCGTGCAGAAAGTGTCTAGGCGTGTCTGGGGTCTTAGACTACGCAGGGCTGCCCCAAGGCTCGCGCTATCGCCTCGGGTCATGTGGCCTTCCGCCGAAGTTAGGACGTCGGCACCCTGGTTGCGAATTTTCGGAGCTCCATACCCAGCCCACCTATTCCCCTGTTTACGCTTCACGGCATGCCTCGCGACATACCGTGCAAAACTCGGGGCCGAGTGGTTCGCTACTCCTTTCTCGTGAGGATCTTTCATCCTCTGCTTCCTGCCGGTTTATCCCGGCGCACAACTCCCTTTCTTTTCATCAACATAGTTTGAGGAAAACTATAACTTTTTTGTTTTCAATAATATAGTTTAAGGTCTGAAAACTGACATTTCTTTCCATTTGTTTTCAATAACATAGTTTAACTTACCTTCCATTTTGAGGCCCCCTTTTTTGCCGCCCCCGAGCAACCCGATCAGGTTAACTGATTTAATTTCAACGACTTGACAATTTCTGTGGATCATGGGAAATATCGCTAAGTGCCTTTATTATCATCAACATAGTTTGAGGAAAACGGTAATTTGTTGTTTTCTACAACCTCGTTTCAAACTGTGGCCTCTTCGAAGGCTTCCATCTGACGGTCGTGGCGTTTCATCCTCATGAGCAGGGTCGCGAGGCGCAAACTTGGTAGAAGCTGGAATCTTGCATTTCTTGGATGAGCCGCGCACTGTTGTCCTTCGCAGCCGGACGCCGTAATTCTGCCCTGCGGACTTCGCAGGTTGGACGGGTTGGGGTTAACCAAGGAGGGAGACTTGCGCGCGGACATGACAGCACCCCACCGTAACGCCCCATTAGTCTATCACCATACGCTACGGTTGTCAAGAGAAATCTACAAGGGTTAGAGGCTACAACAAGTCGCGGGCGGAAAAGTCGAGAGTCGCTCGTCGAGAGTCGAAAGTTAAAAGTCGAAAGTTAAAAGTCCAAAGCGAGGGTTTCACTGCCGTCTTCATCGGGAATGCAAGTCGCCAGCCCGCGTAGCGGGCGAAAGACCGCAGCCCACGGCGCAAGAAGGTGTGCAAAATTACTGTCTTTACCGCCGAGGCGCTGAGACGCAGAGAAAAGGTTTTTTGTTTCCGAATCTCTGCGCCTCCGCGCCTCGGCGGTGAGAAGTATCTCAGGGGATTGTCTCACAGCTTCGCCAGCCATGGGCCACATTCTGTCGCCGCCACGCGGCTTGCACCTGTTGGAACGGCACTAGTCGACCTTCAAAACCCAAAGCGCCGCTTTGCTGAACAGCCGCCGGGTGGCCGGACGCAGGAAGAGCCAGGCAAGCGCCTTGTTGATGCCGTGTGTGGCGGGCAGGAAGTGAGGAAGCGCTTCCAGGGGCTTCTCCCGCACATAATCCGCCATGGCGGTTTGATGCACGCAAGAGACGGTGCAAAAAGGTGCGCACGATTTGACGGTGTGGTACTCGCGCTCCAGGTGTTCCGGGGTGTAATCGTGCAGGGGGATTCCTGGCCGGCCACGCTGCTGCGAGCAGTAATGGACCAATCCGTCTTCGCAGATGTAGAGGTAGCGGCTGCCGGCGTGACAATGCCAGTCATTGGGGAGGCCGCGGACCAGATTTTGTTGAAACTGGTTGTAGCGCGAATACAAGCGCTTTTCCATCTGGGTAAGTTCGCCATAGACGTGGTGTTGCTCGGCGTCGAGGGGGCGAAGCTGTCCGGCATGGTCGTGAACAAACCCCACGGTACTCGAGAAACCCAGTTCCCGGGCACGGCGCGCAATGGCGAGAGCATCCGAAGGGTTGCGGACGCCAGTGCCCAGCACGGTGTTGATGTTCACATCGAACTGGGCATGTTCGGCGAGCAGCACCAGCTTTTGATCCAGAACCTTCAGGCTTTTCTTCGACACATCGTCAGGCAGCAGGTTATCAATGCTCATCTCCACATGCTCCAGCCCCGCCCGGTTGAGCCGCTGGATGCGGGCGGCGGTGAGCAGATAACCGTTAGTTATGAGCGTGGCGATGATGCCTTTCTTGCGAATGGCGCGGATGATCTCATCGAGATCAGGGTGCAGGAGCGGTTCGCCCCCGCTGATGGTGATGATGGTGGTCCCCAGACGCGCCAGGTGGTCGATCCGGCGGAGCATCTCCGGCGTGGGGACCGGTGCGGAGTGGTTGTCGAACTCGTTGCAATAGGTGCAGGAGAGATTGCAACGCCGGATGGGAACAATGTGCGCCTGGATGGGATGGCGCGGCGAACGCATGGCCTTGGCAAACATGCGCGCCTCGCGAATACGCCTGCGAACCCCCAGAATCTTGCGCTCGGTTACCGCCCCCAACACAAAGCCATTCTCCCTTGTTCACGCAGTGGGTCAGTTCCTTGTAGCGGCGGCTTTACGCCGCCACTTGGCGGGGTAAACCCGCCGCTACGCCTGGAGGTTGGAGGTTGAAAAGAGATAAGAGGTTGGCTGAAAAATCTCGCGGGCTGCGTATGGTTTGAGCCTGAGTTATTTGGGGTGGGTGACGGGGTTCGAACCCGCGACGTCCAGATCCACAGTCTCAATACCCTTACTGATTCTAAACCAGATCAACAACTTGGGTCGGCAAATCCCAGTAAATCCCGGAAGAATCCGCAACGCCCGCGCAACCTGCCCACGGGGGGCAATGAGGGGCGGTGACCGTAGTCCCCGAAGGGTTATCCGAAAAAACTTGTTTTTGACAGAGGGTTTAGCAACCTGCCATCGTGGGATTGTGATGGAGGAAACTCAAATGGGCGGATTGCTCAATGTGCGTCTGGCGCTCGCAAGCAGGGGGAAGCGCTGTCTTGACCTCGCCAAAGAACTCGATATGGGGTCGTCTCGGCTAAGCCTCATCATCAACGGTCACATCGACCCGGGTCCGGAATTCAAGCGGAAGTGTGCCGCGGCCCTGGGGGTTCCCGAGGGTTGGCTGTTCAGCAAGACGCGCCGGATTCCAACGGTTGAACGGGCAAATCCCGAGCAACAGATGGTAGCGGCGGGGTAGCGAATGGGCTCGAAGCTCACCAAGAACGCGCAGAAAAAGGCTCGCGGGCGAGCCAGCGCCCCGGCGCACCCAGAAAAGACCGTAAGTCTTGGTCGGCATGAATTCGCCTGTAAGATTTGTGCCCACCCCGACCGAGAGGAAATCGAGCGCGACTTTGTCGGTTGGAAGAGCCCGATTACTATTGCGATCGACTATGCATTGGCAGACCGGGCGAGCGTGTACCGCCATGCCCACGCCCTGGGCCTGTTCGCCA
>JBEKAD010000336.1:0-6236 GCA_050018435.1 Terriglobia bacterium | reverse complement strand
CTTTCCAATCACTGCAAAGGCCAGGGCCGCCAGAGACGAAACCGCGACCCGCATGAAATAACCCATGGCTTGATCGATGCGGAGCCGCGGATTTACGACATCAATAACTGTCACCAGTACCAGCACGACAAGCACCTTCACGATCGTCGCGAGCAGATCGATCAGGTAGTTTCCAAAGTGCGGCCAAGGAAAGAACACTTCCACCAGCAAAAAAGCGAACACGAGCTGCTTCACCGACATCGCCCATCGGAAGAGCGCCAGGCGCGGACCGCTTTGCTCGATCAATGGACCGCCCATGATTTCCTGGTCGGCCTCGGCTATGTCGAAGGGCAACTTACCGGCCACGGCTTGCAGAGCGAGGAGAAATGCCACGCCCCCAATCGCCATACTGATGCTCGGGCCATTCTGCACCTGCCAGTTGACAATGTCGCCGAGTGCCAA
This sequence comes from Terriglobia bacterium, assembly GCA_050018435.1. GTDB lineage: Bacteria > Acidobacteriota > Terriglobia > UBA7540 > UBA7540 > Bog-366. The sequence goes on along the minus strand of JBEKAD010000336.1, from coordinate 5,795 downwards.
GGTCTTGGCCTTGAACGCACCCACCGTGAGAGCAATGGCCAGGATGGGTTCAACCGACAAAAGCATCATCATTTCGCGCGAGCTCCCGATGGAAGCATAAGGGCTGGCGCTGGCAAACCCCGCCAACATGATCATGACGCTGCTCATGGCCGCCACATAGAGCACCACGATCAAATCGCCGGCAAAGGCCATCGGCGCGACCGTTCCCATGGGGATCAATGCGGCGAGAACCAGCACCGACCCCAGCGTGAGAGCCGGCAAGCCCGCATAGACGGATCCGCCCGTGCTTCGGACGTCCTCTTTGCCCAGGAGCTTCAAGAGATCCCAATACGGTTGCGTGATGGGGGGGCCGATGCGAGAGTGGAGCGCGGCTCGGAGCTTGCGCATAATGCCTTCGCAAAGTGGCGACAACAACAGAGCGGCCGCCACGTTCAGCAAGCAGAGCAGAAATCTGATGAGCCAAGCTGTCATCGCGCCCCTCCGCCCCCATCCTTCTTCGTAGCGCCGCCCTTTAGGGCGGCACATGCCGGGCTAAAGCCCGGCGCTACATTCCAAAGGCCGAACGCCGTTCGGCCCTACATCCCCTGCCGGGCTAAAGCCCGGCGCTAACGCGCCTTCTGGACATCTCCAGAAGCTCCGCGCGGGAATAAACTCTGACTTCATGGGTCCTTCGATCCACCGTCTCGAGGCGCTCGGTACAGGAGAAACAGGGGTCCAGACTCCCCAGCGTAATCGGTACGTCCGCGATGTTTGCCTGCTGGACCATGGCCGGCAGAGCCTGCAAGTTCGGATAGGTTGGGGCGCGCACTCTCCACCGATACGGCCGGTTATCACCGCCCGTCAGCACAAAGTGGACGGCCTCGCCCCTCGGCGCCTCGACCACCGACACGCCGACCCTCCCGGGCGGTATCGCCTCCTTGATCTCCGCACAAATCGGGCCCTCGGGAAGGCCGGACAGACCCTCGCGTACCAGCCGAATGGATTCCACCAACTCGGTGATGCGCACGAGCACGCGCGCCCAGGTATCACCCGCCTCTTGTGTGGCAATCCGAGGGGGCAGTTCGTCATACGCCGCATAGGGGTGATCGATCCGCGCATCGATGGCCACCCCCGAAGCTCTGGCGGGCGGGCCCACGACACAGATTTTCTTCGCCCATTCGCTCGTCAGCACGCCCACTCCCTTGGTCCTGGCATGAAGCGTGCTGTCCCCAATGACCGCGTTGCGAACGGCGATGGACTCCTTTTCCACCTGGGCAATGGTCTCGAGGAGCTTGGGCTTTATCTGACTGGATAGATCGCGGCTCAGCCCGCCGACCGTATTCATTCCGTAGGTCTTGCGGTTTCCGGAGATCTCTTCACAGAGCCACATGACCGGCTCACGAATTCGCCAAGTCTGCATGAGCACGGTTTCGAAACCGATGATGTGCCCGGCAATGCCCAACCAGAGCAGATGGGAATGGATGCGTTCCAGCTCCAGCAGGATCGTTCGGATGTACCGGGCCCGGCGCGGCGCCTCGATGCCGGCAGCTTTCTCCACCGCCTGGCAGTAGGCGCTAGAATGAATGAAGCCGCAAATCCCGCATATTCTCTCGGCCAAATACGGGATCTCGTTGTAAGTCAAAACGCTGTCACCGAGCTTTTCAATTCCCCGGTGGTTATAAAAGAGGCGGGTGTCGCATCCCACCACCGTTTCGCCTTCAACGAACATGCGCCAGTAGGAGGGTTCCTCCAGGACCGGGAAGAACGGTCCCAGCGGTAACACACTGGCGCCGGGGGGAGGTTCACGCAGTTGCGGGCGCACATTTTCCGCAGGAGGAGGCTGGTAGTTATAAGGAAAATCCCTTCGCAATGGATAGACGCCTTCCGGCCAGTCGTCGGCCAAAAGCAGGCGGCGTGGGTCCGGATGCCCTTCGGGATGCACTCCAATGGCATCGCGGAATTCCCGCTCGGCCCAGTTGGCCCCCGGGATGATGTCGGTGATCGATTCAATCTTCAGGTCTTCTTCGGACACGGGAGATTCCAGCAGAACGTAGAGATGCTCCCGGTCCAGGGAAAACAGATGCAAAATTGCGTAGTCGCCACTAACGGATCGGGTATCCGTCCCCACCGAAATCATGAAGCGCGCACCCAACTCGTTGACCAGCGCATCCACCACCGCGCGCATGGCCCTCTTCTCGATCTTGAAATGGAGGGTATCGGCGTGAGGTTGCGTCCCCGACAGGAAAGCACTGCCGCTGCGTGCGGCGACTACTTCCTCAACCTGCGTCACGGTGGCCTGATCGGTAATAGTCATGCCCATCTCCTCAGCCATTCACCCACAGCATGATCGCCGTCACCATGATGGCGCCAATCACGATCCACAGAAGATAGATTTGCGGGGTTCCGACGTGCGTTCGGCTCACGCGGCCGGCGGCCCGGTCAACCATTTTGATGAACGGCGTATACACCCATCGGTCAAAATCCAGCGCGCGGCGAAGGGGCGCCGGAAATTTCGGCACATGGACTTTTCCGCTGGGATAGATTCCCTGGAAAGCGTGTTTGAAGGGCAAGTAGAAACTGCTGGCGGGGTAACGGACCGTGGCCGGAGCGTGTTCTTCGCCGCAGTACCAGACCGGCGCCGACCTCACTGGGGCTTCGCCCGCGCGCTGTATGCCATAGGAGATCAATGCCAGAATGGCCAAGGCGGCCAGAAAGGCGAGGGGCGACCAGAATCCGACCGGTGATCCAACCGGTGATCCAACCGTCAGTAACAGGCCACCCCATATCCGACTCGCGTCCAAGCCGGACACCGGCAGAGCGGTAACACCCTCGATGGCATGCCCGACGATACGCAACATGAGCTGGGGGAAAATGCCCAACAACACGCACAGGGCGGCAAGCGCCACCTGGGGCACGACCATGGATATCGGCACTTCCTTGATTCCCAGTTTCTCATCCGCCAAACCGAGAAAGACTGACCCCAGCACCTTCAAGAAGGAAGCGAGCGTGGCGAGCGAAATGAAGAGCGCGACAAGGCCCAACACGAGGAACAACGGGAAGTGCATTCCGGCCAATAGGCACCCGGCGACAATTAACCACTTGCTCGTGAACCCGTTGAAGGGCGGCACCCCCGCGATGCTCAATGAGGCGATGGTCGTCGTGCCGGTGGTGTAAGGCATGAATGCAGCCAGGCCACCCAGCTTGTCCATGTCGCGCTGGCCGGTGCGGTAAAGCACCGAGCCCGCTCCCAGGAACAAGCACGACTTGAAGCAGGCATGGTTTACCGCATGCAAAATCGCACCCGCGAGAGCAATCGAGGCCAGGGCCGGGTACATCCCGAGACAGTAGACGCCCACACCAAGCCCGAGGCAGATGTAACCGATTTGCCCGATGGTGTGGAAGGCCATCAGCCGCTTGGTGTCAGTCTGCCGCAGGGCGGTCAGAGTCCCTACGAAAAGCGATCCGGTGCCGGCGAGGGCCAGGAAAATTCCCCATATCCTGAGCGACGGTGACACCACCAGAAAAGAGCAGAAGAGGCGAACTAGCCCATAGATTCCCAGTTTGACGAGTGCGCCCGAGAGCGTGGCGCTCATCCCGGAAGGGGCAACGGGATGGGCATCGGGGAGCCAATCGCCCATGGGCAGGATTCCCGCTTTGGTAGCGAACCCCAAAAAGAAGAGAAAGATGGTGGTGTTGGCCAGGAACGGCTGGGTGATGAGCAGCGCGGACAGAGTTTGCCGGATGGCTTCGAAAGAAAACGAGCCGGACGTCCTCCAAAGCAACAGTGCCGCGGCCACCATGCAAAGCGTGGCGCCGTGGGTGATGATGAAATACTTCAGGCCCGCCCGCTGGCTCGCTGGGTTCTCGCTCTCAAACGTCACCAGGAAGTAGGACGTCAGGGTCATGGACTCCCAGAAGATGAGGAAAAACAGGAAATCCGTGCACACCAGAACTCCGGTCATGCTGGCGATACAGAGAAGAAGAAGGGGGAAGAACTTCGCCACCTTATCGTGCGCGTAGTGCTCCATGTAGCGGACGGAGTACAGCGTGCTCAGCAGCGCAATCACGGCCACGATGGACAGGAAGATGGCGCTCAAGGGGTCAACCCGCAGGGTGAAACTCGCGCCCAGTTGGGGCAACGACAGGAGGGTATGTTCGGCTGACGCCACCGTGCATGCTCCCACCACGGCGAGCCCGGTGCACACCGAGGAGGCGCAAACGAAAGCGAAGCTGACCCAGCCACACACTTTCCGGTTACGCGCAAAGAGCAAGCTCACCAGTGACCCCACGATCAGGATCACGATGCTGGCTTCGATGTTGCGAACGGCATTCATCATGCTATTTCCCCATCCCGGCCGTAGGGGCGACCCTCGTGGTCGCCCTGGGCAGGCACAAGGCCTGCCCCTACTACCATGCTATTTCCCCATCAACCGCACTAAGGGCATGCCCACATACGGGGCTGCTAAACAGCCGATCATCAGGATGATTAAAGTGGCGTTCATTGCCCAAGGTACGTCGCTTGGGACTTGAGCCGCCACCAGGGGCGTGCCCAGGAAGATTTTCTGTGCGATGTAAAGCATCCAACCGAAGGAGACCAGAGTCTCGACAAGGATGAAAATGACAATGAGCGGTCCGATGGGACCGGAAAGACGCATGGCGCCCGAGAGAATCATGAACTTGCTCCAGAAGCAGGCCAGCGGCGGAACTCCGGTGACACTGAGAAGCCCGACGAAGAATGCCGTGGCCGTGAGGGGCATAATTTTTCCCAGGCCGCGGAGCGCCGAGATGCTGCGTGTCCCGGTGACATAGGCGATGGCACCCGCGCAAAAGAAGAGGGTCGCCTTGCTGTAACCGTGACAGATGATGTGCAAGACACCGCCCTGGAAACCCAGGGTTGATCCAAGACCTCCGACCGCGATGCCCAGCAGCACATAGCCAAGATGAGCGATGGTCGAATAGGCAAGCAACCGCTTCAGGTCATCCTGAACGAAATAAAAGGAGAGCGCGACGAGAATCGTAACCAGCGCCATGCCCGCCATGAGCAATGAAATCTTGGGTGGAATGTCCCACCCGCTACTCACCGCCCTGGCCATCAGGAAGACGCCGGCCTTGACCATCGCCGCGGCGTGGAGGTAAGCGCTAATCGGAGTCGGAGCCTCCATGGCGTCCGGCAGCCACGTCTGGAAGGGAACCTGCGCCGCCTTCGCCCAGGCGGCAATCAACAGAAAGAGGAAAACCCATGATCTCAGACCCCCGGGCAGCCGACCGAGAGCGGAGAAATCAAATGAGTTGGTACGAGCAAAAATAATAAGAATCGCCAGTAGCAAGAAGGCACTGCCGACATGCGTCATCAATAGGGCTTTGAATCCGGCCCGTAAGCTTCGCTCGTTCTGGCGAAAAGAGATCAGCGCCCACGAACACAAAGTGGTCATTTCCCAGAAGACCAGGAATTGAAGGAAATTCGGCGAAATCGCCACGCCCACCATGCTGGTGATGAACAACAGGAGCCAGAAATAGTAGCGGCCGTAGTGCTCACTCCCTACCGGGTGCTCCTGGTTCTTGTCGGTGAGGTAGGAAGTGGAATAGAGAACCGTGAGCAACCCAATCGGCACCGCCACCAGCAGCATCAAGGAAGACAGGGGATCGATAAGAATCCCCAAAAGGGGCGCGTCGATGATGCCGTGCAGCCAGGGAAGACTCCCCAACATTCGGGTGGAGGAGACGGCCCATTCGGCATGCAAGGTGGACAGCGTGAGCCATACCGCCAAGCCAGTTACCATGGCGGCAATCGCTACCGCCGCGGGGCGGGCGCGGCC
>JBEKAD010000335.1:0-6253 GCA_050018435.1 Terriglobia bacterium | reverse complement strand
CCGCCGAAGCAGGTGCTGAAGGTAATTTGCGGCTCGATACCCAGGCCGATTTCCGTCCCCGCGATCTTGCTGGTGTAGCCGGAGATAAAGTGGTAGATGGCCTGGTCGGGGGTGAGGCGCGCGATGGGCGGCATCACGCCGGAGGCGTCGCAAGTGAGGAAAATCACGTTTTGCGGATGGCCCGCGCGCTTCTCGGGCAGATGATTCTCAATGTATTCAAGCGGATAAGCGGCGCGGGTGTTCTCCGTGATCTTGTCATCGTTCAAATCCACGTGGCGCGAGACGGGATCGTACACCACGTTTTCCAGTATCGTCCCGAAGCGGCGGGTGACTTCGTAGATTTGCGGCTCGGCTTCGGGCGAAAGCCGAATGACCTTGGCGTAGCAGCCGTCCTCGAAATTGAAAACCCCGTTGTCGCTCCAGCCGTGCTCGTCGTCGCCGATCAGGTGGCGCGTGCGGTCGGCGGAAAGGGTGGTCTTGCCGGTGCCGGAGAGGCCGAAGAAGATGGCCACGTCGCCGTCGTTGCCGACGTTGGCCGAGCAGTGCATGGACAGCACGCCCTCGAGCGGCAGCAGGAAGTTGAGCACGGTGAAGATGGTCTTCTTGATTTCGCCCGCGTAATTCGAGCCGCCGATAATGGCCAGGCGCTCGCGGAAATTGAGGATGATGAACGTGTCGGTGCGGGTGCCGTCCACCATGGGCGAAGCCAGGAAGCCCGGCACGGCGATCACGGTGAATTCCGGCACGTGCTTCTTCAGCTTGTCCTGATTGCGGATCTTCAGGAACATGGTGCGCGCGAAGAGGCTGTGCCAAGCCTTCTGCGTGATGATGCGGATGGGCATGGAGTACTCGGGATCGGCCCCGGCATAGCAGTCCTGCACAAAGACATCGCGGCCCTGCAAGTACCCTTGCAGGCGGGTCAGCAGCGAGCTGAAGTTTTCGCCGGTGAAAGGACGATTGTAGGTGCCCCACCAGACGCGCTCCTCTGTGGATTGCTCGCGGACCACAAACTTGTCGGCCGCCGCGCGCGCCGTGTGCTTGCCGGTGTTCACCAGCACGGGCCCCAAGTGGGTCAGGCTGCCCTCAGAGCGAAACACAATCTCCTCGTAGAGCGCGGCGGAGCTCAGGTTCCAGTACGCGCGCCGCAGGTTCACCAGGCCGTGGTTCTGCAACCCGTAGTCACTCGCTAGAGCTCCGGCTTCTTGGGAAGCGGGGGAAACGATGTCCAAGTAAATGTTCATGATTGGTTCCTTAGACCATTGGTGATTGAGTGATTGGTGATTGGTGATTGAAAATCGCAAATCACCAATCGCTAAATCACAAATTTCCTTACATCCAGTCCCTCACCAGCTTCCGGTCGCCGAGGTAAAGCTCGTTGGGCGAGTTGGGATCAAGCGCCCACTGAATACGCTCAAGTCCTTCCGTGATGTCCTTCATGGCGCCGCAAAAGCTGAGGCGCAAGTGGCCCTCGAAGCCGAATTCCTTGCCCGGCACCGCCACCACCCGCACCTTCTGGAGCAGGAAATTCGCCAGCTTTTGCGAATCTTTCATGTAGGCGCTGAAATCCGGGAAGCAGTAGAACGTGCCATCGGGTTTCGTGACTTTCACGCCGGGAATGGCCTCCAGGCGATCGAGCATGACGTTGCGATTGTTTTCGAGCGTCATGCGCAAGGCCTCCACCGAGGATTGCACGCCGTTCAGCGCTCCCACCGCCGCCCATTGCGAGGGCGCTGATGTGCCCGAGGTTTGCTGCGATTGGATGTTCCCCATCGCTTCCGTCAACTCGCGATTGGCGATGGCCCAGCCGACGCGGAAGCCCGTCATGGCGTAAGTCTTCGACACCCCGTTAATGACCACCAGCTTGGATTGCTCGAGCGGGACCTTCATGGAGTCATAGCAGATCGGCGCGCTTTTGCCATCAAACACCAGGCGATTGTAAATATCGTCCATGATCAGGTAGAGACTTTTCTTCTCGCAGAATTCCACCATCTCCGCTACGAATTCGCGCGAGTACATGGCGCCGGAGGGATTGTTGGGGCTGTTCAGAATGATCGCCTTGGTGTAGGAACCCACCGCCTCGGCCATTTCGCGGACGGGGGGATAAAACGTGCCGTCCTCAGCCGTCACCACCACCGGCACGCCCCCGGCAAGCTTCACCATCTCCGGGTAGCTCACCCAGTAGGGTGCGGGAAATATCACTTCTTCCTTCGGGTCCAGAATCGCATGCAGCAAAACCATGAGGGCTTGCTTGGCCCCGCCCGAAACCAAAACGTTGTCCGCCGAGACGAGCTTGTGATAGTGCTCCTCGGTGTAACGAATGACCGCCTTCTTCAAGGCGGGAATCCCGTCGGGGGGCGTGTAACGGACTTCGCCGGTGTTGAGCAGCGCGGCGCAGTTGATCACGGCATCGATCGGCGCTTTACTTTTCGGTTCACCCCCGCCCAGGTGAATCACCGGCTCGCCCTTTTCCCTGAGCAAGGCGGCGGTTTCGTTCAGCTTCAGGGTGGGCGACTCACTGATGGATCTGGCAAGTTGACTAAGGCTCATAGTGGTTCATTCCTTCTCTTAAGGTATTCCTAGCTGGTTCCATAAGTGCCAAAGACACTTACGGTCGCCAGCCCCGCTTTTTTATAGGAAGCGTGACCCTTCCGCAAGAAGAAAAAAAGCTCGTCTTCGAGCGGCATATTTTTTGGGGGGAAGGTGTGCGAAAAATGCCCCGCGGCATTTCAAGCCAGCGACTGAGGTAGGCGCGTCGCTTGAAAGACTCAGAAAAGCTTAACGAGCGGCTTTGGGGCAAATGAGTCATTTTGTTCCAGCGCACAAATCGTTTGCAATTGCGTTGCCGAAAATCTTGCCGACCCACTCCGTGCCTCTGCGTCGCCATGGACGGCGTTAGGACCATTGCGGTTGTGGCGAAGTAGAATCGCCTCGACATCTCCAATGCGCAGATTCTCAATTTTTCCCTTTGACTTTTGCACTTTGGGCTTTAACTTTCCATTGCGGCTTTGCCGAAGCAACCGTGGTACCGGACGAACAGCCACGATTTTTCACCGTTTGAAATTGGAAAGGTGAAGCAAACTCACCGTCGCTGACGGAAACGGGACTTTTTGTACATAATTTCGAGAATGGCACCGTAAGTGCTTTAATACCTTAAGCGTACCAACGAATCGAGGGACCGACGCATGGCGTACGACGCGACACAGATGCAGGATTGGCAGATTTCTGAGGCGGCAGAGCAGCACATGCCGAGCCCTCGCGAATGGCAGGAACGATTAGGGCTGCAACAAGATGAAGTTATCCCGATGGGCAGGTTGGCCAAGCTGGATTTCCTCAAGATCATTGAGCGCTTAAATAGCCGCCCTGACGGGAAGTACATTGAAGTTACAGCCATCACACCTACCCCCTTAGGTGAGGGAAAAAGCACAACTTCCCTGGGTTTGATGGAAGGGTTGGGCAAGCGGGGCAAGAATGTGGGGGGATGCCTGCGTCAACCTTCCGGCGGGCCCACCATGAATGTGAAGGGGACGGCAGCGGGCGGCGGGAACGCCCTGCTGATTCCCATGACGGAATTTTCCCTCGGCCTCACTGGCGACATCAACGATATTGCCAACGCCCACAACCTGGCCATGGTGGCGCTCACCGCGCGCATGCAGCACGAACGAAATTATGGCGACGAGCAACTGGCGAAACTGAGCAAAATGCGCCGCCTGGACGTTGACCCCACGCGCGTGGAAATGGGCTGGGTCCTGGATTTTTGTGCCCAGGCGCTGCGCAACATCGTCATCGGGATCGGCGGCAAGCAGGACGGCTTCATGATGCAGTCCAAGTTCGCCATCACGGTCAGCTCGGAACTGATGGCGATTCTGGCCATCGTCACGGACTTGGCTGACCTGCGCAAGCGCTTGAGCGAGATTACCGTCGCCTACGACAAGCAGGGCAAACCGCTCACCACCGGTGACCTGGAAGTGGGCGGAGCCATGGCCGCCTGGATGCGTAACACCATCAATCCCACCCTGTGCAGCACAGCGGAATATCAGCCCTGCATGGTGCATGCCGGGCCTTTCGCCAACATCGCCGTGGGGCAGTCCTCGATCATCGGTGACCGGCTGGGTCTGAAGATGTTCGATTACCACGTTACCGAAAGCGGCTTCGCGGCAGACATCGGCTTCGAGAAATTCTGGAACGTCAAGTGCCGTTGTAGCGGGCTCAGGCCCAACGTCTCGGTGCTCACCACCACCCTACGCGCGCTCAAAATGCATGGTGGCGGCCCACGGGTCGCGCCCGGCTTGCCGCTCGCCGAGGAGTACACAAAAGAGAACCTGCGGCTTTTGGAGCAAGGTCTTCCCAACCTGCTGCACCACCTCGGCATCATTCGCCGGTCGGGGATCAATCCGGTGGTCTGCATTAACTGTTTTCATACCGACACGAAGGAAGAAATCGCGCTGGTGCGGCGGGCGGTGGAAGCCGAGGGGACGCGGTGTGCTGCTTCCGAGCACTGGGCCAAGGGCGGCGAGGGTGCCCTGGAACTGGCCGACGCCGTGCTCTATGCCTGCCGGGAAGAGGTCCACTTCCAGTACCTGTACCCCTTCGAAATGAAACTACGCGACCGCGTGGAGTTGATCGCCAAAGAGGTCTACGGTGCGGATGGCGTGACTTGGACTCCCGAGGCGGAAGCCAAATCCAAGCAACTGGAGGCGGACCCCAAGTTCGCCGACTACGCCACCATGATGGTGAAGACGCATTTGAGCTTGAGCCACGACCCGGCGCTCAAGGGAGTTCCCAAGGGCTGGGTGCTGCCCATTCGCGATGTTCTGGTGTATTCGGGAGCGAAGTTCCTCTGCCCCTGCGCCGGCACCATCAGCTTGATGCCCGGGACGTCTTCCAACCCCGGTTTCCGTCGTGTAGATGTGGATGTGAAAACCGGAAAGGTATCGGGACTGTTTTGAGAAGAAGGGTAGCGCGGACCTGTTGTAGGGGTACGGCTTGCCGTACCCTCTTGGTTCGGTCGCGCGATAAAAATGCAGAGGGTACGGCAAGCCGTACCCCGACAACCAGGGCAACGCGACCGAGGAGACATCAATGGCCTCAGAGGTTGAAGTCGGAACCGGTAACCATTTGAAGCTGGCGCTGGAGAAGAAGGAATTCTTCTGTACCGCAGAACTGGTGCTAGGCCGGGACCACAACGTTAAAGAGGCGGAGACCTTCGTCAATGAAGCCGCCGCCGAAGCCAACGGCATCAAGGTGATCAGCGTGACGGACCTGCCGGGCGGCAATCCCGCGCTGCCACCGGAGGCCTTCGTCGAAGCCATCCGGGAAAAAGGCCTGACGCCGATTGCGCATCTCACCGGCAAGGACGGAAACCGTTCCTCCCTGGAAAGCCGCCTGCTTGCGCTGGCGCGTATGGGGGTGGAAAACATCCTGGCTTTGACGGGCGACGCACAGAAAGAGGGCTTCGCCGGCAGGTCGAAACCCGTTTACGACCTGGATTCCGTGCTCATCATCTGGTTGCTGCAAGCCATGCGCAAGGGCATTGAGTACAACCTGGGGCCGCGCACCGTCCACAGCACGCCTTTCGATTTCTTCGCCGGCGCCGTGGTGAACCCCTACAAGGTCCACGAGGCCGACCAAATGATGCAGTTCTACAAACTGCAACTGAAGATCGCCGCAGGGGCGCAGTTCATCATCACGCAATTGGGATACAACCTGCGCAAGCTCTACGAACTGAAGCAGTACATGGACCGCGAGGGCGTGGGGTACATTCCGGTGCTCGCCAACGTTTATGTCCCCACGGCCAAGATCGCGCAGATGATGCAGGCGGGGGAAGTGGCAGGCTGCGTGATTCCCAACCAACTTATCCAGCGGCTGGAAAAAGAAAAGAAACCGGAACGCCTGGAGCGGGCGGCGCTCATGGTGGCGGCGGCGAAGGATCTGGGCTTTGCCGGAGCGCACATCGGCGGCTTCAACCTTTCGCATCGGGATTTCATGACCATTGGCGAGCGCGCTGCGGCGATCGGCAGCGACTGGCGCAGCCACCTGGATGAACTGGTTCTGCCCACGGCCCAGGAGTTCTACTTGCTGCCCCCGGGCAAAGATGGTTTGAGCGATGGCACCGGCAAATACCAACTCGATAGTCATAAGCCCCATGCAAAGTTTTCACAGTGGCTATCCAAGCAGGTGCACCGGCATTTCATCGCCGACGGTTCCCTGGGCGCGCGCTTTTTCGGCGCCCGGCTGAAGGCCGACGGCAAATCCA
>JBEKAD010000334.1:0-6281 GCA_050018435.1 Terriglobia bacterium | reverse complement strand
TTTGGACAGGCGAACGAACTTATGAAACCCAGACCTCCTCCCCAACCTTCGATTCTCCCTGTCCTAAAGCCTTTCCCTGCAATGGCGGCGTACGGGGCTAGCGATTATCTTGGACAGCAGTGGTGTTAGGTCGCCCCTTTGGGGCTGGGAAGCCAGGGCACCCACAAGGGGTGCCCCTACGCTTCCTGGTTCGGCGGCAATATCCACGGAGGGGACGGCAAGCCGTCCCCCTACGGCGATATGGACCCCTCACCCGGCCCGCCGCGCTGCGCCTCCGCGGTGAGCGCTTCTTTACTCACCGCGATAGGGTTGCATGGGAGGGCTTACTAAGACAGCCTCCGGTCGAACGCCGGGCCCCAGATCGAGGGGCTTTTGGGAAGCGCGCAGGTCGTTGGCAGCGATGGAAATGTTTTCGGTCTGCGGGCCCTCCAGGCGAAGGTACACTTGGTTTCCTTGCGGGGCGCGATTGGATTCCAGCCAAGCGTCACGCGTGTCGCGCAGGACCATTACGGGATTACTGTTGGGGGCGGCAAAATCCGAAATGCGCAGGCCTGCCACATCCTCACAAACCAGGGCGGGGCGCAAATCCTCGCGCTCGAAGGTCACCTGCGCATCGAGCAACCACAGGTTCTTCACGTGCCGGCAGTAGAACCCGGAGGCGGGCAACACTCCAAACATTTTGTATTCCGGGTAATGCGTTGGCAACTCCGGGATTTCCCGCGCGGCGTCCGCCTGGGTTCGACCACCGGCAAATTGAATTCGGATGTTCGAGAGCGTGACGTTCTCCATGGCACGTTCCGGCAGGCCAGCAATGGCGCAACCGACCCTATCCGCTCCCACAGCCTGAACATCGCTGATCATGACATTGCGAAATGAACCCAAGCCGGGGGTGGGCGCGCCTTCGTAGGGGGGCCGCGCGCGGTTTCCCAGGCGCAGGAAAATCGGGCAATTTACGTTGCGCATGACAACGTGGGAAACGTTCAGGTTCTCCAGTACGCCTCCATCCACGCACTCCAGGGCAATGCCGGCGAGCTGCGTGTCATGAACCGCACAGTTGCTGATGGCGATGTTTTGAAATCCTCCCACGCTTTCCGTGCCCAGCTTGATGGCGTTGCATTGTGTGCTGATGACGCAGTTCGTCACGGTCACGTCGCGGCAGGGCCGGTCAAGGGTGCTCTTTAAGGTAACGGAATCGTCCAGCGAGGATATGACGCAATCGGAAATGCGAACCCTTTCGCACCCGTCGATATCGACTCCATCGTTGTTGGCGTTGCTTCGGCTGTGAATGGTCAAACCGCGGATGGCCACGTCCTGGCAGGCCAGGTAATGCTGAAGCCACATCGGCGGGTCCAAAAGTGTAAGGTCCTCAACCTGCACGTGGCGGCAGTTCACCATCCGGATTAAGAACGGCCGGTTGCCGTAATGCTGGACGCGCTTAAAAGAACCGCCCTGGCCGTTGATGGTCCCCCTTCCCAGCAAAGACACATCTTCCAGGTTCTCGCCGTAAATCAGAAACTGATTGGCATAGTTATCGGTGTAGCTGCGGAGCGTCGGCTGAATGGCAGGGTAGTCTGCTAAGTTCGTGCTGCCCAGCAGTACGGCGCCGGTTTCGAGATAAAGGGACACGTGACTTTTGAGGGTCAGCGTTCCCGAGAGGTAAGTCCCGGAAGGGAAGTAGACCACTCCCCCAGACTGAGCCGCGGCATCGATGGCGGATTGAAGGGCTTTGGTATCCAAGACCTGGCCGGTCGCCGCCGCCCCGAAGTCTTGTACATTGAAGACCCCTTGCGGACGGGTTACTGCCTTGGATTTGGCCCCCGCAGCCGGTGACGAAGCTAACGCCCCTCCCACCAGACAAGCCCCGAGAAAGGAACGGCGATCTTTTTCAGCTTTCATAAGGCCTCCTTCAGGCCGTGATCGGGAGATTGCCTACCATGGGAACTCTCCCGTTAGGTGCGCTTACGCGTCGTGTCTTTTCCATTTTGGTCTGGTTCGACCTTAAGGATGGTATCGAGGGCTTTCTCAAACGGGGCGTCGTTCTTGAAGGTTCCTTTGCGGTGAGAGGTTGATTTTTCGGCTTCCTGAAATTCTTCCAGCACCCTCTGTACATCAGGTGTTTTTTTTGGCTTCACCCTGATCTCCATTTACCTGCTTCGAGCTTCTTTTTCGCTCATAGATAGAACCGTCTTTGTCGTATCTCAGGTGAACCTCTCCACCTTGGGTTATGGACGCTATAAATGGCGCACTTGTTTTCTTTGCTAAACGCCTCATTCTGGGAAGAGATTTGCTCAAGATTTCGGCCATTTTATCTCCGCTCCAATTGCCGGAGCAGAAGAAAAACTCTCTCCCCTTGTTCGCAATGACTGCGGAAATTTCCAACTCGTTATATCTGATCCCTTTGTCTTTTGTGAGGATGATCCATTCTCGTTGTGATACAGCGGGAAGCCATGTTATGTCGGTTTCACCTGTTTTGAAATGGCTTTCGTGCCGCTCATATCGTATACCTGCTTTGTCAAGAACGCCGATCAGAGGTGCACACTTATGAAGATTTTCGTCAAGAAACAGAACGAAATCGTCATGCGGCGATTGCTCTAGACTCCCAACGGATTGCTTCCTCGATCTCTTTAATCGACCGCCCATATTCTTCCGCAAGAGCGACTACAGATTCGCGTGCATGAAACCGGGAAGCTATTATACTTGTAGATATTCCAGTTCCAGAGATTACCGGCTTTCCAAAAGATACCAGAGGACTAATCATAATGCTCTTGGGTTCATGCTCTTTTCGTTCCTCGATAAATGGGAAAAACCTATAGATTCCCGTAGCGTCAACCTCGATTCGCTTCAGGTGAACTCCAAGAATTTCCTTTAATACCAATTGGCCTCCATGACAGAGATTAACCACCTCATCCCCGATTTCTGTTATGAATAAGTCAACTTCATCTGTTTCAAACCGTTGGTCAATGAGTGGATGAGAATGGGAGTGGATTTTTGCAAGAGTCTCAAGCGCTGCTCTAACCTTGGGGATTCTGATTTTATAGTTAGATCTCATGAAACTCAACATGTGACATTCCATGAGATTCATAAAGGATAGTCGAGGAGGCGAGACAGAAGCTGGTCTGATTATAGGGTTTCCATGTATCCAATAGCGAAGGGTTTGATAAGGCACACGTAAGTATCGTGCGGCCTCAACCGTGCCATAGATTGGAGTCTCCATCAATTCGTGGGCGTCGTATCTCACTTCTTCACTTCGTTTCTCATACGACGGGAGTTGATGAGTCCCGGTATTTTAGTCTTTTGCCAGCAGAGCTCTTAATCGCGAGTTCCACTCTGCCGCAGTCGTTAGTATCCCGCGAATTGTACCTGAAGTCAAACTTACTGAGATGGCGCTGAACATGCTGCCGACTGATATGGTGGAATGTCCGGTAGACTCCGCCTGAGTTGTTCAACTGATGCGAATAATGCATCGAGTTTCTGGAGATCTCAGCCCCCCTTCGGATAAGCCGGCGCAACGATACGCCCGAATCAAACGCGCAAGTAAGGCCTCAGCACCTCAAAGATCTCGTCGAGCTCGTGCAGGTCACCGGCGTCCATGCCGGCTTTTTGCTTGTCACGCATGGCGATGGTCGTGAATATGCCGCGCCTTCTCAGGATTTCCTTCTGCAAAACGTACCCGGTCGACTGCTCCAGCACTGCCATCATCAACATTTTTCCAAACAGGTCGCGGGCCTGCTTCTTCTTGCCGGCCTGGTACCAATCCCAAATCTGCGCCTGAATATCGGCGAATCCGGCGCCGGGCATGGTGCCGCGGGAGCCGCGCCACATTTCGTTCAGGAAGTTTCGCGCCCCGCCGCCGGTCATAGGTACAAGCAGGCCATTTGCCTCCTTCACGTAACGGCTGAGACGATGGGGCACAGGATCCTGCTCCTCTTTAACATAGCGAAAGGTGGGTAACTTGTGGGCCAGGTCGATGAGATAATCCACCGTCAACACCGGAGTGGAAACCTGAATACACAACGGCAGCTTCGATGCCTGAGTGATGGCGGTAAAATACTCGGTAATGACGGCGAGGTCCGACGTCCCATCGGTTTGGGAGAGCGCGAGCATACCATCCGCCCCGATCTGTTCCGCATAGCGCGCGTACTCGACCGCTTCCGCCTTGTTCGGGGCATGCACGCCGATCAGCACCGGCGTGCGGCCGCGGGCCTGATCGACAATCATCTGCGAATACTTCAAGCGTTCTTCATGCGACAGCTTCGAGGTCTCTCCCGCACCGGCGGGCCAAACCATGCCCTGCACCCCACAGCGAACCAGAAAGTCGGTTTCGCGCTTTAAGGAATCGCCGTCAATCTCCAGGTTCTCAAAAAACGGCGTCTGCATGATGATGAATACGCCCGCCCACGGCTCCTTGACCAGGGGCGCGGCCGGGATTGCGAGGGCACTGGCCGCTGCCAGCGTCCCTAAAAACTCACGACGGTTAAGACTAGGACTCATCCCGAATCCTCCCTTTTTTCGATATTCGTTTGGCCGCCTGAGGCCATTCTCTTCAGGCTTTGTTGCGTCCCATCATTTCTCGGCCTCAAACTTTCGCAGTGTTGCCGGTCTGTCAGCAAGAACAAGATAACAATCCGGCGGCAAGAAGAAATGTAAACCGGACCAGATCATAGCCTGTCGGGGCCGAACGCACGCACGGCATTATATCCCCGTAGGACTCGGCATTCCATGGGTGAAACCCTGCGAGCCTGATCAAATTGCGATGGGGCAAAAGGGCGGGACCCCGCCCCCGGCGTCCAGACGCCGAGGACGGGGTTTTGGGGAGTGACTAACTTCGGCCTTTCGGAGCGGCGGGCTCTGCCCGCCACCCATCTGCATTTCCGGTAGTGACTTGCGCAAGTTCGATTACTGCTTCAAGTTGATAGCGGCCTGCATCAAATTGTCGGCTGTGGTGATCGCCTTGGCATTGGCCTCGTACCCGCGTTCGGCCTCGATGAGCATGGTGAATGCCGTTGCGATGTCCACGTTGGATTGCTCCAGCGAGCCCCCGTCCAATGTTCCACGGCCGCCGCTTCCAGGCATCCCCACACTGGCAGCCCCGGAAGCCACAGTCGTTTCGTAGTCGTTTGACCCGATACGGGTCAGGCCGTCGTAATTCGGAAGGGTCGCCAGCGCAATCTGCCCCAAGGAAACGGTCTGGCCGTTCGAGAGAACCCCACCGATAACTCCGGAAGAGTCAATGGAGTAGCTCTGCAAGGTTCCGGAGCTATAGCCATTCTGCTCTGTCCCGGATGTGGCAGAAGGTTCTGCCGTCTGGGTAATGACGGCAGTTCCCGGTGAACTGAAGAGCTGCCAATTGAGGCTCATGGTTTTTGCTCCGTCAGCCAACCCACTGATACTAATCCCCTGCACATTCGCCGAGGGTGAAATCAAATTCCCGTCCGGTCCAAACTGCAACGTTCCGGTTCCAACAACCTGGGGGTTGCCCGTGCCCCCAACGTCGGCGGCGGGAATGGTGATCTGGTAATTCCAATCTCCGGAGGCGGACTTGGTGAAATTGAAGGTCAGAACATGGCTGTTGCCTAGGGAATCATAGACCGTGATGGGGGTGCTGAACGTTCCAGCGTCGGTGCCTCCCGTCAGGTCTCCGGCCCCGAATGAACCTGTGGTCCAGTTGGTCGCGGTGGCCGTGGAATTGCCAACTGACCCACTTTGAATTGCTTGCAGGGTGAGTGTGGAGGATGTAGAGCCCGTGGCAGTGACCGAGGTGTTGGCGGTCGTGCCCGTGGCGTAGGCAATGCCTGCCCCCGCTGGGGTCGCGTTGATGGCGGACGCCAAGTTGGCAAGGGTCGTGGCGACGTCTTGTCCGATCACAACGTCGCCGGGCGCGGATAGGGCCGCGCTGTTTTGCACGAAGGTGTAGGTCGTTCTACCGACGGTAACGGTCTGGCCCGCGGTCGGGAGCGGAACCGGCACCGTGTAAGCCCCGGTCGCCGTCACCCCGTCCACGCCTCCCGTCAGATCTGTGGCCCCGAATGAACCCCCCGTCCAATTGGTCGAGGTGGCGATAGAATTATTGCCTGCGGTCCCAATGGGTTTTGCCGTCAGGGTGAGTGAGGTGCCCGTAGGATTCGAGGCAGTGACCGAGGGGTTGGCGGCAACGGTGAGAGTGGAGTAGGCGGTGCCTGCCCCCCCTCCCAAGTTGATGGCGGCCATCAGGTTGGCCATGGTCGATTGGACATCGGCTCCGATCTTAACGGTGTCCGCCGGTTGGGCGTTGAGGCTGCTCT
>JBEKAD010000333.1:0-6309 GCA_050018435.1 Terriglobia bacterium | reverse complement strand
TCCCGCCGCCGGGTGAGTATTATGCACCGCTTGAAAGGCCTGGCTCGAAGGAGCAAAATCCAAGTCACTTTTCAGGGATAGACTCGCGAGATGACTGTCCGCCACTGGCCCGCCAAGGAAGATGACGTTTGTACCCCTTGAAAGGTCGAAAGATACTAGTCCACTGCGCTCGATCGAAAATGCTTGTTTTTCATTGGTTAGAAATCGAGCAATATTTGCGCCCGCAACGACCTCACCAGTGCCTGTATAAAGGTCATGATAATAGAGATTCCCTACCCTGGGAAGCATTGGGGAAGTGCGTCGAAGCCCAGATAGGTTGGGTACTCTGACTCCGAGGGCTAGGGAATAACCGGGGGAGAGGGAAAACCCGTAGAGGTCCCCGTAATCGTCACGCAGAAACACGGGATTGCTGTACACGATAAGCGGCGGACTGTTGGGTGGGAGAAAAGGTCCCCACAAAGGAGCCAAAGAGGTGGGCAGCGCACGTGGCTGGACTGAGGCGCTCGAATTGGGAGCAGGAGTTCGAGAGGGCCGATAACCCATCACCGCAAGTATTCCCAGTAATACCACGATAAGCGCCAACAAGAATCTGTTAGAAAGCATTCTCCCGGTGTCGACAGATGGCCGACTTGGTTGAGGCGCCTGAATCGCTTCCTGACTTTGGACCGGCGGGCTCGCTATAGGGTAGGCATGAAACGCAGGAACATAATGTCCGGCGGGTATTTCGATCCGAACCGGGTCCCCAGCTCCTTCATTGTTGTAATACTCCTCGAGCCTCTTGCGCAGTCGCTGCACTTGGATGCGCACAATGCTATCAGCCTTGGGGTCAAAGTCCGGTCCCCGCCCCAGGCCATCAGTAGCAATTGAATATTCCTTGATATTATCGACATCTCCTTCGATCGCCTTTTCACCAATAAATTTAAGGATCTTCCGAATCGAGTCAGCCCGGGAAAACGTCTTGCTGCGCAAAACCTTTTCGAGGGCCATGGAAATTTCAATATGTGATGCTTCCCCATGGACTGACATGTTACGGTCTTCCTTCCTACCGCCGAAGTCCCTCCGTTACGCCCGTACCTCCAGCACGCATGAGCAGTCTCTTCAGCTATGGTTCATTGCTCCGCCCGGGGACAAGCGCCCGCCGGAGGCTTCGAAATACCTGTCTTCGCTACGACCCCCCCGCAGATTCTATACCGGTTTGTTGTGGGATTCAACTTGCAAACGGCCTTTTGAGGCACTGAGATGCGGTGTCATGTAACCCCACAAGCGCCGCGTTACCTAATGTGACAGATTCGAGATTTCCAGTTGCTTGCGGTGAACTTGGTGCTGGTGACGCACGTTGACCTCCCGACAGGGCTGGTCGGTGTATCAATCAGTTGCCTTTTTCTGTAACCCTAATTATCTTTACAAGAAAATCCCCTAATCTAAAGTTAGGCGCGAATAGTTGGAGAATTACCGTTTATCAAAGACTTTGATCGGACATTATAAGCCCGCTTTGACGGGTATTCGGTCTGATCTCCAGAAAGAGCTCATTTGCGGTGTTGGCTGTTTGGGCGTGACCTGAACTGATCGAGTTGAACATACTGCCCTTCGGGATGCGTGATGGTTGCTTGGGTCAAATCTCCGTGCCGTAGTAGGTTATATCCTTTAGCGGTCGGTATCTTGTGAGGGAGGAATACAATGAAAAGAACAGTTTGTTTGTTGGTGCTGGCTTTGTTTTCTATTTCACTTGCTGCTTGGGCGCAAGATGCGGCAACCATCATTGGGACGGTCACGGACCCGTCGGGTGCCGTGATCCCAAACGTCAAAGTAGAAGTTGCGAACCCGGACAAGGGATTCAAGCGAATCCTGGTTTCCGATTCCGCCGGCAATTATGTGATTGACCAAGTGCCCATCGGCTCCTGTGTCATCACCGCTGAGGCCGCAGGGTTCCAGAAGCTGGTGAGGTCTGGAATCACCTTGGAGGTCGGCCAACTGTTGCGGGTAAATCTGCAAATGCAGCTAGGGCAAACCGCGCAACAGGTAACTATTGTCGGTAATGTGCCCCAGGTTCAGACCGACACGGGTACGGTCTCCCAAGTCATCAACGGCTCGCAGATGGTGGACCTTGACCTGAACGGCCGCGGTTGGACGAATCTCCTACTTCTGGTAGTCGGGGCCTCGCCAGCGAACGCCCTCAGCTTCATTACCCCGACGTCGCCCCAAATTATGATCAATGGGGTACGCCCGGGATTCATGAGAACGGAGGTTGACGGCGAGTTTAGCAACGACTTCTCCGGAGGCTCATCAAACGATGTCGTTCCCAGCCTCGACTCCATTGCAGAATTCCGCGTCTACACTAACGACTTCGAGGCTACTATCGGACAAGCCGGAGGCTCCCTCATTGAAGTGGCAACAAAGTCCGGGACTCGGGAATTCCATGGCGGCATGTATGACTTCGTCCGCAACACCGCCTTCAACGCCAATGATTTTTTCCAAAACCGTGTCATCAATCCTCCGGGCGGTAATGCTCCCAAGGCCCCGATGCACTGGAACGATCCTGGATATTACTTGGGGGGGCCATTCTACATCCCCGGAGTCTATAATCAGGACAAATCCAAGACCTTCTTTTTCTGGTCGCAGGAGTTCCACCGGTACCTGTCAGGCGTAACCATCAACACTACCGTTCCTAGCTTGCTTATGCGGCAAGGGAATTTTAGCGAATGCGATAAGACCTCGCCAAACTATAATGCCGCCATTGCGGCTGGCTGCGTCCTTCCCAAAATCCCCGGGTCGGGGGGCCAATTGTATCCAAACGACATCGTACCGGTTGACGTTGATGCGACAGACCTCCTCAACGGCCTGGTTCCGCTTCCGAACAGTGGCCCAACCGGCTACGTCAAATCGCCCAGCAATCCGACGTACTTTGATCAACAGCAAATTCGCGTCGACCAGAATATCAGCGACAAGACTTCGGCCTTCCTTCGTTTCACCCACGATTCGTGGTATTACGGTGTGTATCCCCCCTACGCCACCCAGTCCGGCTCTACGTTCGATACCGAAGAAAGTCAGGAGGACCGGCTGGGTTTCAACGCTACCTTCCGCCTTATCCACTCCTTCAGTTCCCATCTCATGAACACAAATCAGTTCGGAGTTGCCTCTGACATGCTCCTCTTCCTACAACCGCTCGTGGGAGCATCGAACGTCGCACACTCGTTCAACAAGCCCGCCAACTGGACTATGCCCAACCTCTTTGCTGTGAATTCAAGCAACCCGATGCTACCGGGCGTCAGTGGTCCGTTTACCATGGGTTCCGAAATGAGCCCTAACCAGTCGAATGCGGCACCCGTCTACGTGCTGAAGGATGATTGGGTTGACGTGGTTGGGAACCACACACTCAAGTTCGGAGTCTATGCGCAGCGGGGCCAAAAGAACGAGAGAGGCGGCTACGCCACGATGGGTCAGCTCGCTTTCAGTGCCGGCAGCAGCGCCAACTCGACCGGCAACGCTCTCGCGGATATGGACATCGGTGCAATCGCTTCATACACGGAGGGCGTGCAGACGGTGGGCGGTACGCCTGTGGGAGGTTATACCAAGTATTACTTCCGGAACACGGACGTCGAGCCCTATTTTCAGGATGACTGGAAGGCGACCCGCAAGCTTACGCTGAACATAGGTGTTCGCTATTATTTATTTCAACCGGTTCATGAGGTCTCACACCCAGACAAGAGTTCGACCTTCATCGCGGGCTTCTATAATCCCGCGGCGCAGGCCCAGCTCAATCTCAGCGGCCGGATCGTTCCGGGAACTGGATATTGGTTTAACCAATTCGGTAACGGCTTGATAGATTGCGGCACCAACGGGATTCCGGCAAGTTGTGACAATGGAACGTACGGTACGGTTGCGCCGCGGTTCGGCTTTGCCTATGACCCGACGGGCTCGGGGAAGACCGTAATTCGCGGCGGGTACGGCATCTTTTACGACATGGGAGGGGGACAAGGGGGATCAACCCAGACGGAGGAAAGTAATGCCCCGTCAGAATTTACCTCCACAGGGTACAACATCAATGGCTATACCAACATCACCTCTGGACCCCTTGGCCCCGCCACCCTCGGTTTTACTCCAACCAATCATAAATATGGATCCACACAACAGTTTAACCTGACCGTCCAGCACGAGTTTCCGGGCAAAAGTCTGCTAAGCGTAGCATACGTGGGTACACTTGCCCATCACATTACCATCCAGAATAATATAAACCAGGTTCCCCTCGGGGTGGGTACTGAGAATGTTCCCCTGCTGGCGGGCCTCACCGGGTGCGACAGCTCCGGCAACTGCAACGTGCAGAGCATACTCATTAACAGGCAGCTTTCTTCGATTTTCTTCGTTCCCTACCGAGGCTATTCCGCCATCAATAGACAGGCAAATATTGGAAACTCAAACTACAACGCCCTTCAAGCACAATTCACCCACGCCTTCGGACACGGGCTCATGGTCCAGGGGGCTTACACCTGGTCGCATTGGCTGGACATCGGAGAAAATTACGCCGCCACATGTATTGACAACACGGACCAGGAGCGCTGCTATGCGAACAGCGACGGTAATCGTCCCCAGTCGCTGGTCATGAGCTACGTTTACAGCCTGCCCTTCTTCAGTCGATCTTCCGACAAGTTGCTTAGCAAGTCCCTTAGCCAGACCCTGGGGGGCTGGCGCATCAGTGGGATTACGAGTTTCTTTTCGGGCGTGCCTTTTACACCGGGTTGCAGCTTCAACAGCTATTCCACGGCAATCGGTGGCGGCGTGTACTGTAACACCGTGGGCCCTCTCAACGTTCAGAAGGGAATCGAGAACGTCCCGACATACGGTCCAACTCCCTCGTGGTTTAGCGGGAGCAACATTACTCAGCCCAACCAGTCGCAACTGGCGTCCAACGGCGAGCCGGGCATGTTCGGCTATATGGGTCGGAACGTCCTTAGGGGACCGGGGCGGAACAATTTTGACCTCGCGCTGCTCAAGGACTTCGCTCTGCCCTGGTTTGGCGGAGAGCGTTCCCGGTTGGAATTCCGCATGGAAACCTTCAACACCTTTAACCACCCTAATTGGGATGCCCTCCAGACAGGCTGCTACGCCTCTAATACGTTTGGCGCGCCGTGCACCGGTACGAACAACCCGTCTATTGGTGCGGTTACTGCCGATTGGGGACCGCGGGCGCTGCAACTCGCACTCAAGTTGACCTTTTGACGAGATTAGGCATGGCTCGTTGGGAAGACAAGAA
Source organism: Terriglobia bacterium (assembly GCA_050018435.1). Taxonomy (GTDB): domain Bacteria; phylum Acidobacteriota; class Terriglobia; order UBA7540; family UBA7540; genus Bog-366. Next base: position 1,061 of record JBEKAD010000333.1, on the reverse strand, counting down.
GAAACGAATCCCCCGCTGACGGGAAAGCAACCCCGTCAGGGGGGAGGTCTGTTTTTGAGCTTTCTCTGAGGTGGTTGCGCTCGATAATGAAGGGATGTGCCGATTCGCCTTTGCAGAATGAGACGCAACCCCATCCAGAAAGGACCACGGACTATGAAAACACGTTTACTGGCGGCTTCTCTTCTCGGTTGCTGGTTGACCATGACGGCGGCTTCCCAACTGCCTGCCGCGCGATCCACCCACGGAGCATCCGACCGCCACGTGATCGTCGTCAGTCTCGATGGGTTTCCGGCTTACATGTTGCAGGATCCCAAGCTTCCCCTGCCGGTCTTGCGCAGGCTGATCCGGGAAGGAGGGGTTGCGGACGGAATGAAGCCGGTAAATCCAACCGTGACGTGGCCCAATCATACCGCCATGGTGACCGGCGTAAATAGCGCCCGCAACGGAGTAATCTGTAACGGTTTGCCGGTACGCGTCGGGGACGGAAAACCCATCCGCGTCGAACCATGGACAGATCAAAAGGTTCTGGTGCAGGCCAGAACGGTCTACGAAGCCGCTCACGAGGCGGGCCTGACCACCGCCGAGGTGGATTGGGTGGCGATTTACCGGTCTGCCGCCGTGGACTGGTCGTTCGCCGAACGACCTCACGTCGACGGAACCGTGGAAAGAGAAATGGCGCAGCAAGGCTTGATCAGCGAGGATGACATCCTCTCGTTTGCCAAGTCGCCCATCACCTGGATGGACGATATGTGGATGCGGGCCGCGGTTTATATCCTCGAGCGCCACCGGCCCAACCTGTTATTGGTGCATCTGCTGACGCCCGATTCCGTACAATACGAGTATGGGGCAAGGTCGCTGGCGGCGCAGACCTCTCTGATCCTGGCGGACCGGCAACTGCAGCAAATCCTGGATGCGGTCGAGCGCGCCGGCATTCAGAAACAGACCACCCTGCTGGTGGTTTCCGACCACGGCTTCACAACCTTCCAGCATGTCATCAGCCCCAATGCGTTGCTGCGCCAGAAGGGACTGCTGAAGGGCGAAGGCGGCCAAATCGATTGCGA
>JBEKAD010000332.1:0-6321 GCA_050018435.1 Terriglobia bacterium | reverse complement strand
CCATGCCGCGAACCAAGTCTCGGCCCGCTGATACCAATTGACCGGCCACCACTGAGCCAGTAAGGCCAGGGCGATCAGTACGGGCACGGGCCAGGGAATATTGATCATCTCCGTGCTGCCGCGCGCGAGCCCGGTGAGAATCTCAAGGGCTTGCTGCGTCGAATCGCAACGGAAGAATATCCACGTGAGGCAAACGAAATGGAAAGTCAGCACGACACCCGCGATACGGGCCAGGAGGTGCTTGGGGCGCAGTTTTCCCCGCCGCGGCCACAATGTCTCCACCCCGTGATTCACCGCGAGCCCAAACCCGTGCAGCATTCCCCATATCAAAAAGGTCCAGGACGCGCCATGCCAAATTCCGCCCAGGGAGAAGGTGACCAGCGTATTCCAATAGGGCCGCCACCGCGCACGCCGGCTGGAAGGAAGCGAAAAGAAGATATAGTCGCGCAGCCAGGTGGAAAAGGAGATGTGCCAGCGCCGCCAGAATTCGATCAGGGATTCTGACCGGTAAGGAGAGTTGAAGTTGTCGGGCAGGTGGAAGCCCAAAAGTTGCGCCACGCCGATGGCGATGTCGCTGTAACCGGAGAAGTCGCAATAGAGCTGCACGGCAAAGGCGTACACCGCGATCAGAATTTCCACCGAGGAAAACATGCGGGGCAACTCGAAGGCGCGATCCACGAGGTTGACGGCCAGGTAATCGGCGAAAACCAGCTTCTTGACAAAACCCCGCGCGATCATCAGCAGCGCCTTGCTGCCCTGTTCATCGGTAAGTGGGCCCGCCGGCTGCTGCAATTGCGTCAACAGGACGCGGGCGCGAGTAATGGGGCCGGCCAGCAAGGTGGGGAAGAAGGAGACGAACGCGAAATACTCCAGAAAGCCCCTCGCCGGTTTCTGCTCGCCCCGATAGACGTCGATGACGTAGCTCATGGACTGGAACGTGTAGAAGGAAATCCCCACCATGAACACCACGCGGAAAGGCGCCGGCGGCAAAGTTCGTCCGAAAACCGTGAAGAACGGTGCAGCGCTGTCGTGCAAAAAGTTGAAATACTTGAAGACGGTGAGAATGATGAGGTTCAGCAAGATGTCAGCCGTGATCAGCAAGCTGCGCGTCCGCACGCCCGACGTGCGCACCAGCAGCCACGACGTGTTGTAATCCAGAAGAGCTGTGGCCGTGATGGGAAGGCAATACCAGGGGTTCCAAGTGGAATAGAAAAAGAGGGAAAGCGCCACCAGCACGAAGGGCCGAAGGGAATCGTGGCGCGACGTGCAGCGATAAAGCAGGCAGGAAATCAGCGCAAACAGTAGAAATGCCGGTTCAACGAGAGCCATATACAGTTGCCTGCGGGAGTTGCCGGATAAAGATAATACTACTCGGACGATTCGGCTTTATGAAAATTACCATACTCGGCCATGAGCTGATCGTAGAGCAGGTCGGCCAGTTTCTTATAGCCCAGCCCGGAAAAATGAACGTAGTCATAGCTCGCCAGTCCCGCCCGCACCCAGCGTGTCATGGCGCCGGGTCCGCCCATGGCGGCCTGCTGATCCCAGTAGGCGCAGCCCGCGCGGAGCGCCGCCCTCCGCAGAGCAGGTTGAAGAGCTGCCTGCGCCGCCTGAATGAAGGCTCGGCGGTTTCTTCGCGGGTTGCTACGGTCCGTTGGACCGGTGACCAGGATGGAAGCGTCACCGGCGTCCTCCTTGAGTTTGCTGAGAATCCGAAAGGCGTTCTCCTCGTAATCGCTGGCGGTGAAACCTTTCGTCCCAATATCGTTGGTGCCGTACGAGACAATAATCAAGGTGGGGTGGGATTGATGGAGGAGCGCCCGCCGCAGCGCGGGGAGGGGTTTTTCCAGGTCCTCCAGCCGCGCCCCATTGACCCCATCTGTATCGTAGAGGATGCCTTTTAAACCACTGTAAAGTTCCATGCCCAGCAAGCGGGCTTGGCCCCCGCAACTGCTGCGGATGGAAATCCTGTGGGGGCCGGCGGCAAGCGGCGCGGAGCTGGTGAGCTCGAGAAGATCGAGAGGGGAATCCGCTGGCCAGGGCCTCCAGGGAGGCACTCGGGGAGTGGTCTTACGGCGCTTCCTGTTCCGCTGGACGGGAGTCAGCGGAGCCGGGGGATCGGGCGGATCCGCTGCGCCCCCGCCCAGGGATTTGGGGCTGGGTTCCGGGACCAAAGAGTCAGGCGCGGTAGGAGGACTCGCAGGAATCACGGGTTCCGTGTGCGAAGTGAGGTCATGAAAATCCACGTCATCCACCTGAACCTGTAAGCAATCGGCGCCGGGACTGGTGGCGGCGAGGATTTCAAACTGCGAAAAGGACGCGAGGGCCGAGGCGGGATTTGCTTCGCGGAAGCTCTCCAGGCTCATGCCGCCCAGCCCAACAACCCCATCATTCTCCCCGAGCCTTAGCCCATCGGTGCGCCAGCCCTGTCCATCAAGAGATTTGGCTTCAGCATAGCGGATGGTTTGCCAGGGCCGGCCGGGGAGGACGAACCCGGGCCCCGCATCACCGAAGCGCGCCTGGAGTTCTTCCCGTATTTCTCCCGCCCAGTAGTCCGAGGCCACGTGAGAATCCCCAAAATGGATGATGTGCACCACGGGCGGCTCCAGCGTATTCGCCGTCGGGGATTCGAGATTCGCCAACGCCTGGAAGAAAGTCCCCAAGGCGTTTACTTCCCCGGTTTCGATCGGCACAGGCACGAGAGGGGTCAAAGGAACGGGCTTCATGGGTTTTGGTTTGGGACGAGTGCGCCGGGCGGTCTTCTTCCGGGGTTGTGTCTTGGAGGTTTTCTTGGTCGTGGAGGTGGTTGTGATGTCGTCAGCAGCGCAGGTGCGGCTCAACTGAAAGTTGAGGGCCAGGAAGAGAAAGGCAGTGATCCCTACCGCAGACCCACGCCAAAATGATCGCCCTATGACTACCATCGGGTAGCATTATCGCAAGGGCTGGCTTTCCCGCGCAACAAACATCCTGCTTCCTCTGGACTGATGACCTTGCCTTTGCTGGCTTCAATCATGGAAAGATCATTGGTAACAACAATTTGGCCATCAGGCATGAGGAAATAAAAAATTTGCGCTGGCGAGGAAGAAGGTTCCGGAAAGTATCCGCCCCGCAGCCCTGCCGAAAGAATAGCGCCCTTGGTCAACCCCGGATAGAGCGGAGGCAGAAGCTCGGCGAGGTGTTCTTTCCCTTCCGGTGAACCGGGTGGGGAGGAGCCGGCGGCATCTGCTCCCGAGTCGTACAGCTTCATGATTCCGCCCACAATATAACGGCCCAGCAGGTTGTAACCCTCATTGGTGAAGTGCGTCATGTCGGGCCGCGCGAGGGGGGGCTGCATGGTGGCCCAATGTTCGGCGGACCCCGCGCCCCCCATCGCCGCGTGCAGGTCCATCAGAACAGCTTCATTCCTCCCAGCCACATCACGTTGCACCGCAATGACTTGTTGTAGGATTCGTTGGATCCGCTGTGCTTGGCCGGGGCGGCTATCGCCACGATCGGGTGGGGTGAGAAGGATAATCAACGCCGAGGGAGCGGCACGATGCATGCGCGAAATAATGGTAGCGAGAGCCGTTTCATACGCGTTCTCATCGAGATAGGGCCCGCTGGTTTCATTGGTCCCATAACCCATAATAATCAAGTCCGGTTGCTCGGCCGAGATTTGCTCGACGAAGGTTTCCTCGCGGCATTTCAACAAGTACTCCGCCCGCGCGCCCACCAGGCCCATCGCACTGTAAATGACCCCCGGCACGGCTTTCTCCACCGAGACCCCGAGAATCCGCACCCTGCCGGAATCCAGAGTTTGGATTTCAAAACGATGCCGGGCATCGGGCCCTGGCGCTTCGAAGCGTGCTACTTCCAACTGTGGGACGCTGGCACTCATCCTTCTCTGCCCGAGGGGCATGCCGTCGAGAAAGAATTCGGCATCGCCTCCCCCCGGCTGTGCCAGGAAATAGACGCGAAACTCACTCCCCGTCGCCTCGATCCATGCATTTTGATTGGGAGATTCGGCTTCGATGTAGCTCAGCGAAAGGCCGGTGTCTTCCACGGGGCTGTTATAAGTCGGATGAAAGCGCTGCCAGCCGTAGGTGTTCCCATAAGCGATGTTCAAGGTCGATAGGCGGGGTCCCCCCCAGGGAAGCTCCAAACCAGGGCCGCCGTCGCCGAAAAGGTTTTGAAGATAAGATCGCACCACCGAGCTTTCGGTGTCGGAAGCGATGTGCGAATCGCCGAAATGCAGGACGCGGACCTTCCGCGCGTGCTCCGTCACCAGGGAGTGCAATGAAAGTACGAAGGAATCAATGGGCTGGGGGGCTATGCCGTCCGGCGCGCACCACATCGCTGAACACAGGGCCCCTATGATCAGAGCCGGGACAAATACCAATAGTCGGTTCAGCGCCCACTGCCGCGAGAATTCAGGGACTGGGGATCGCAGCCCGACAAACCACATCATCCAATTCACCTCGATGGCCTTAGGGGTGAGCCCCTCCGCTCTGTGAGCGACGAAAAACCATTGATTCTAAGCCGGATAACTTTTACCCAAGGTCTCGATCGTGTGTTCGCCAATACCCACTGCCTCAGGAACTGGCCTATGAAAAGGTGGTCAAGTCTTTCTCGACCGTAAGAACTCGTTCGCAGCAAAATGCCCTAAAATCAATGGGTCAATTCTATCTCAATTTGCCGATTTGGGCAAATTGTGGGTAGTAGGCCCAGGTTTCCGTCAAAGCGCACAGCACTGAAAACTCGAGTAGACCTTGTATACCGAGGCGGTCGGCTGTATGTTACCGGTCGGCCGGAAAATGAAAACGGAAACTCCGAACAAATCTAGGACACTACCTGGATTTGGGGAAAGGTGCCTCAACGTATGATGCTGAGCCGTCGCAGTTTCTTCAAGGCTGCTGGTGTCTCCGCCGGACTCGGTCAAGGGTCGCTGGCTTCCGCTCTGGTGCTGAGCCGTCGCAGTTTCTTCAGGGCTGCTGGTTTATCCGCCGGACTCGGTCGAGAGTCGCTGGCTTCCGCCGCGAACCCGGCTGGCCCTTATACCTACGCTGCGGTGGCCGGTGGGTTCGAAATCATCAACGGGCGCGGCTTTTATAACCGTCCAATCTGGGGCCCACACTGTCGCGATCTGACCGAGTCGTGGCGGTTGGTGGCGATGGCCGGCGACCTTCCGGCGGTGCTGCTCCACACGAACAGAGGCCGGCTGAAACTGGGACACCTCTTCCTCGGGCTGAAGGGTGGCCGGTGGTTCCATGAATTCGATGCCATCAAGGCCCGCTACGTGGAGGGCCGGCAGGAATATGAACTGGCAGATCCGTGCGCTTCAGGCCCCATCCGGCTGGTATTCGTGCGGCCGGTGGACTTCTCGGGTTTGCTGGTAAGAGTCGATCTGCCAGCGAAGCAGCGCGCCGAGCTCGTAGTGGCCTGCGGCGGCGCTACGGTCCCGAATCCTCCCGCCCATTACAATATCCGCCCGCCCCGGCTCTTCGAACCCGGCGAGTGCGAGGGCAGCACGGTCGAATTGGAAGCGAACGCGTTCCGCACCCGCCGCGATCCCAAGTGGGCGCTGCTCGTCACGGCCGCCGTGCCCATGCATATCGTGGTCGCCGATGCGGCCCGCTTCGAGCGAGGTCCTGCGGCTTTGCTGGCTTCGAGCGGAACGAAGCTGCCGATGGCGGCCGCGCTTTGCGCCACCCCAGCGGACGGAACCATCTATCTGCTGCTCACGACGGATGACCTGGCGCTGCCAGAAGTTCGGACGTGCACGAGCGATCTCGCCAGCGCTTTCGACAGCGCCGTGCGGCACTATCGCGATCTCTCGCGAACGGTCGAGGTCCACACGCCGGATCCCTACCTCGACGCGACGCTGGCGGCACAGGTTCTGGCACTGGACGCGTCCTGGCATGACCCCTCCATGATGCACGGCACCTTAAGTTGGCATTACCCTTACGCCGGATGGCGAGGGTGTTATGGCGTGACCGTCGCCGGCTGGCACGACCGCGTGCAGAGCCATGCGGCTCAATTCTTCAAGGTGCAGGTTAAAGAACCCGAGTATCCGCCGCCCCGTGCCGAGCCACCCCCGTTCGGCGAAGGTCCGGTATGCCGCGGGGCGATTCCCGGCCTTCTCCATCACCCCTCGCTCTTCTACAACATGGGCGAGGTTTTGCTGGACATGATGTTCTACGACTGGCTCTGGACCGGCGACTTGGATTATATGTCGCGGGCGTTCGACTTCATTGCCGACAAGCTCATCTGGCAGGACCGCGCGCTCGACCCGGATGACGACGGCCTCTACGAGAACTGGCTCAATGCCTGGAATACGGACGC
>JBEKAD010000331.1:0-6328 GCA_050018435.1 Terriglobia bacterium | reverse complement strand
GGGAGCGGTGTGCACAATACCCGTGCCATCCTCGGCGGTCACATAATTCGCCATCACCGGCACGATCGCCCGGTCAAGAAAAGGATGGTGGACTTGAATTTTCTCCAACCCCTTGGCGGGGAGGCGCGCGAGGATGTTGGGGGCGTTCAAACCCGTCGCTTCCAGCACCGGCCCCACGCGGCGGCTCTCGATGATGTAGGCATCGCCGTGCGGGTCGTCGTCGCCCACCACCACATATTCAAAATCCGGATGGAACGCCACGGCCATGCTGGCGGGCAAAGTCCAGGGCGTGGTGGTCCAGATGATGACCCAAAGCTTGCGGCCTGCCAAAGCCGGATCGAGCGCCGCCGGGTCTGACGCCACCGGATAGCGCACATAGATCGACGGGCTGAGATCGTTTTCATATTCCACTTCTGCTTCCGCCAAAGCAGTTTTACAAGAGATGCACCAGTAGACCGCCTTGCGCCCGCGGTAGACATAGCCGCCGCCGAGAAATGTCAAAAAGGCTTCGGCAATGCGCGCTTCGTATTCGTGACCCATGGTCAGGTAGGGCTTATCCCACTCGCCCAGAACCCCCAGGCGCATAAAATCCTGGCGCTGGATGTCCACGAATTTTTGGGCGAACTTGCGGCAGGCGCGGCGCACATCCACTGCGCTCATCTGAGCCTTGCGCCCACCCAGTTCCTTGTCCACATTGATCTCAATGGGCAAGCCGTGGCAGTCCCAGCCCGGAAGGTACGGGGTATTGAAGCCTTCCAGGGTCTTCATCTTCACGATGAAGTCTTTCAGAATCTTGTTGAGCGCGGTCCCCAAATGGATGCGCCCGTTGGCATACGGTGGGCCGTCGTGCAGGGTGAAAATCGGCGCGTCTTTGCGCGACTCGCGAATTTGCCCGTAGAGATTCTCCTTGGTCCACCGAGCCAGCCACTTGGGCTCGTTCTGTGGCAAGTTGGCTTTCATTGAAAACGAAGTCTTGGGAAGGTTGATGGTCTTCTTCAGGTCCAGGGGTTCGTGCATGCGTCCTCCGTCGTGAGGATAAACGTTCATTATAGAGAACGATGCGCGGAAGTGTCTAGCAATCGATCGCGGGGAAGCTAGCTTTCCTAGGTTTAGATCAGTGGATCGATGTGATCTTGGATTGTATTGAGGCAGTTCTGAGCTTCTTGGAACTGGCTTTGACTGTAGCTGTGCATGTGATAGCGAGCATTCTGGCTGAAGACCTTTAAGTCCCTATACTCGTCGTATATCCCCTGAAGCTTGGGGTCCTCAAGTATCTCCCTGTCTCTTTCTCCGTGGTCGGAGCATGATTTGTGGCATTTAGAAAGGTAGGCGTTCACTGCATGGAGTGCGGAGTAGAACAGTGCGGTCATTGCCCATCCGACATTGGTTGCATCGCCAAGTGGGATTGATTCCGCAAACTCTTTATTTTTCTGAGATTTACGAAGATACTGCTGAGTCGAGTACATCGTTCTGCTCAGAAACATCTACCAGATTGAAATCAAAGGAGTAATCCGGAAACTCACGGTGCAGAGCCTTCTCCTTGGCGTAGATTCTTCTACGAAGGGTACGCTCAAAGTTAGCAAGAAACACGTTAACTTCAAAGTCGTTTCCACGACGCCTAACCTCAACATCAGAGACGCTAGGAACACTTGAGAGATCAGTCTTGATAAAATCTGTCATATCAATAGCATTCACTATAGTAACTGAACCTCTGATTTGAGGGAAAAGCCCCGCATATGCTGTCGGAAACATATTACGTTCCTCTTGTGTTTCTGCCGTAGCACAACGAACCGGGTGGCAGGAAATTACCGCGCACAAAACCACTTCACTAAGCATTCTGATCACCAGTCTGATTTGCTGGGGGTTCGGGCTTGATTGTAGTTACGACAGCTACCCCTTCCAATATATAAAAGGGAGAGCCATCTTCCTTAACACGGTCCAGCAACTTAAGCACCCTGGAGGTCACATTTTTCATTTTAATCACGGTGCCATCTTCTAGGCTGTATGTTGACCAGCCCTCACTCTTAACGTCGAAATCGAGTTCGACAGCACGCTCTTGCTTGCCTTCGAAGGTGAAATGTATTACTGGAGGTGGCCCTGGAGGCACAGACTTGGGTTCTTCAGTTATCTCAGCCATTTTTCCCCTGCCCGCAAGCCTTCTTCCGACGGCCCGCAATTACACACCAAGCTTATCGGAAAATCAAGTCTATAACTTTAGGGCATTTAATAGATGAAGTTTAGGCTGTTCAGGGATGCTTTGTCAATACGGTGGACAATTTACATACTATGATGACGAACTGGAAGACCTGCACTTGAATCCCGTGCGCAAGGGATCGGTCCAGCAGCCGGAAGATGGGCGGTGGTCGAATGACAACCGTTTTGCTTGGGAGAAGGCGACGATAGCGGGGTCCCCCCTTCCGGTTGACGCCGTGTGGTTGCCGTAACGGTATCGGGCATGAGAAAATCCCACGGTCACAACCGCACTTGGCGTGGTTACCCGCTTAGCGCCACCCCGCCTAGCGCCCCGCTTAGCGCCCGTTGACTAACCTCTCAGCCTGCCCTAAGATGACTGCCGAAGAAGGGTCCCCTCCCATGGTGGGAAAGACCATTTCGCACTATCGCATTTTGGAGAAGCTGGGCAGCGGTGGCATGGGCGTGGTGTATAAGGCCGGGGACCTGAATCTCGGCCGGATGGTGGCGCTGAAATTCCTGTCCGATAACGTGGCTGCGGACCTCCATGCGCACCAGCGCTTCCAACGCGAAGCGCACGCCGCTTCGACGCTGAACCATCCCAATATCTGCACGATTTATGAGATCGGCCAGCAAGACGGACAGCCCTTCCTGGTCATGGAGTACATCGAAGGGCGCAGCCTGAAGGACGAACTCGTGCGCGGGCCCCTCTCGATGGAGCGCCTCGGGAACCTGGGTTCGCAGATCTGTGCGGCCATTGAGCACGCGCACAAGCGCGGCGTACTGCACCGCGACATCAAGTCGACCAACATCCTCCTGACGCAGGACGGCGATGCGAAGGTCTGCGACTTCGGCCTAGCGAAGTTTCTCAAAGGCCCGGAGGAGACTCAGTCGCAATTGACCGGGGCCGGCACGTGGGTCGGTACGCTCCACTACAGCCCGCCGGAGGTCATCAACGCACAGAAGGCCGACCAGCGCAGTGACCTATACAGCCTCGGCGTCATGATGTACGAAATGGCCTGTGGGCACCTGCCGTTCGAAGGCTTAGATGGAACGGCCCTTGTCGCGGCGATCCTATACGGCAATGCCACGCCACTCCGCCAGCGCAATCCCACTCTGCCGCCAGCGCTCGAAGGGGCGATTGAGAAAGCGATGGCGGGCCGCCCGGGAGACCGCTTCGCGAGTGTTGCCGAATTCGCCGTCGCCCTGCGCGAAGCGCTGACGCCATCTTCGAACACCCCCTCGGCCACTGCCGCGACCGCCACCGGTCAACCCGTGCTCGCCGTGCTCGAATTCGAAAACGTGTCCGGCGACCCCGCGAGCGATTGGCTTGGGACCGGCCTGGCTGAGACGCTCAACGCCGATCTCAGGAAGCTTAAGCTCGTGCGCGTGGTCAGCCGCGAGCGTGCCCAGGAAGCCTTGCGGCGTCGGGGCACCGCCAGGCAGGTTGCCAATCTCGCCGACATTGGCCGCGAACTGGGTGCGCGCTGGCTGATTACCGGAAGTTTCCAGCGCTCCGGCCAGCGTCTGCGCATCACGCCGCGGGTAATTGATACCGCGACGGCAGAGGTCCTCGCGTCCAGAAAGATCGATGGCGACTGGGAGAATATCTTTGAATTGCAGGACCGCGTCGTGAGCGACGTGATGGACGCCCTCGAGGTCAAGGTAGAGTTGAGCGCCCGCGAGCGCATTGCCGCACCCGAGACGCGGCTCCTGGAGGCCTTCGAACTTTACGCGAGGGGTCGGAAGGTCTTGAACGAGCTCGGTAAGAACTCGCTGGAGGAAGCTCGGGAGTGCTTCGAGAAGGCGATTGCCCTCGACTCGCACTATCAGGTGGCTTTTTCCGGACTGGGCGCGACCTACGCGATGCGCTACAGCCACCGCACCGACCCGGACGATCTGACGCGCGCGACCAGCTACCTGGAGCGCGCGCTCGAACTCGATCCCGAGCTCGCTGAGCCCTACCCTTACTTGTGTTACGCCTACATGCGTCAGGGCAAGGTCGAACAGGCGATTGCGGCGGGCCACAAGGGCATCGAGTATCAGCCGGACTTCGGCCAGGCCCATTATTTCCTGGGCACCGCCTACATTGTGGGTGGGGAATTGGACCCGCAATACCTGTTTTCGGCCGTGAAAACTCTCCTGCGCGCAGGCGCGGTGGAGCGCCGCTGGGTGCCGACGTGGATGTGCCTCGGGGGGCTGGCACTCAACTACGGAGCTTATGACCACGCCGAACGGTTCTTGAAGCAGTTCCTGGACATCGAGCGGTCAGGCACAGCGATGGGGCGGTTCGTCGGCGCCGAAACGCTGCTCGGCACGATCTCTCTGCGTCGTGGCGACCGCAGGAGGGCGCGGGAATGGTTCGAGCTCTCCCGCGACCGCCTGGTGGCCTCCGACCACATGTACCGTGAATCCCTCCTCGCGCTCAACGCCTGCGGCCTCGGCGACCTTGTCCTCCGCGAGGGCGACATCACTGCTGCACAGGCCGAGTATCGGCGTGCCATCAACACCGCGAAGGAGTTTCCGCGCACGCTCGGCCACCTGCGCGTGTTAACGCGCGCGACATGCGGACTCGCCTCGGCCTACGCGGCCGCCGGTGAGCGCTCGCGCGCGGAGGTACTCGTGCGTACAGCGGCCGAGCACCTGGAGTCCATACATACTCAGCCGCAAACGTGGGTCTTGGAGGGCGGAGAAAGCGTCCTGCACTACGGCCGGGGCGTAGCGCTCGCCCGGCTCGGCGAGTTGCAACCGGCCCTCGAGGAACTGAGCACGGCCGTGGCCCGTGGCTGGCACGATGCCGCCTGGACCGAAACCGATCCTGAAATGGCTCCCCTTGCAGACCTACCCCGATTCCGAGAACTCGTCGAAAGCCTTCGGGGCACTCTCCAACCGCTGTTTGAGCCGTAACGAGGGGGTAGCGCGTAGTTATGCACGGAGCGCATTATTCTGCGGCTGTTCTAAACGACCTCCCTTGTCGGCAGGGGGCGGGGTCATAATCACCCACCGATCAACGGATGCGTCCTTGACGCCGGGGAAGAAAAGCTTTTCCTTCGATGCCGAACTGGAACACGGGAATCCCGTGCGCAAGGGATCAGCGAAGCAGCCGGAAGATGGGCGGTGGTTAAATGACAACCGTTTTGCTGGGGGAGAAGGCGACGATAGCGGGGTCCCCCATTCCGGTTGACTACGTGCGGTTGTTGTAACGGTATCGGGCATGAGAAAATCCCACGGTCAGGACTGCACTGACCGTGGCCCCGCTTGAGTCATTTATGGCGAGACCTTCACCATCTTTCGATTAAGATCATGATTGGCCAAAGAAGGCCACCAAGCCCGGCGACCACGTTGATAAGGACAAAGTAATTCCAGAACGATTCATCTTCATCGTCAGAGGAATCGAACATGCCCATAACCAAGGAGGCGTTAGAGCTAGCGATTAAAGCCGTGGAAGAGTCAATTGCCCGTATCGATAGAGGCGTGCTGCTATTTGGTTCCCTTGTGGCGATAGGGGTTACTGGTGAGACCATTCTTGGCGTTCGCCATTGGATTAAGGATGGACAACTGCGAGACCTCCGGAGCATTGAATCGCACATGCATGAAAACGAAACACTCAGTTTGCAAGGAAAAATTGCTGATGCGAATGCGCGAGCAAAAGGCGCTGAAGCTTTAGTCGCCTCTGCTGATGCTGCATCTCGCGATGCTGTGGCAAAAGTGGCAACTGCCGAAGCGCGCATCAAGGAAGCTGAGGCACGCGCAGCGGAGGCAAAGTTGGAATTGGAAAAATTCAAGATGCCACGCACGATTGGCCTAGTTGGACAAGAACGGATGGTTAAGGCTCTCGAAGTATTCCCTGGAACTCCATTTGATTTAACAGTCGGCAGTGATTCAGAATCAGTTGATTTAATGCGAATAGTACAGTCCGTACTTGTCAGGGCTGGATGGAAACAGGTAGCTGCAGATGGAGCAATCGGACTCAGCAATTCAAACCCATTGATCGGCATCACTCTGTCTAGCGGCATATTATTGAGTTCTGCATAATACAGTGACATTCATAGAACCTTCAAAACGGCAACGTACTTTGCTTCCAGCAGGAGGCGACGATAGGGCGCCGCCGGCGCAACCGCCGGAGGGCGCGGCGGGT
>JBEKAD010000330.1:0-6332 GCA_050018435.1 Terriglobia bacterium | reverse complement strand
AGCATGCCCTGCGACTTGCGCCAGGCCGTCGAGATAGGCCGCAAGGCGTTTCTGTTGTGCGCCTGGCGCCATAAAATTGGCGCTCATGAAATCAGTATATCACTTTTTCTAACACAGTAGTACTAGTGCTTAGTTGCAGAAGTTATCGACTTTATTTGTCGGCGTATGGAAGGGGGGGGCTTTAGACCCGCCGCAGAACTCGGGCGGGACTTAGGGGCTTTAGCCCCTGAAGCGACGTGGCTTCAGGGCCTAAAGGCCCATCCAGCCCTCCGCCCTGAGGCGGCGGGGCTAAAGCCCCGCCCTTCCGAGGGCATCAGTAATATCGCTTATTAATGCAACTAGGCGCTAGAATCCAAAAAGTGGGGTCGGCGGTGATCGCCCATCCCGCCGAGGAAGATTTCTCCGCATGCCGCCCATTATTGAAGTCGAGGAGTTGACGAAAGAATTTCGAACTTTTCGCCGGCGCGAAGGCGTCTTGGGCGCTTTACAAAACCTTATAGTGCGTGAATACATAACCATACATGCAGTAGACCATGTGAGCTTTTCGATCGAACCCGGCGAGATGGTGGGTTATATCGGAGCCAATGGGGCGGGAAAATCCACCACCATCAAAATCCTCACCGGCATCCTGGTGCCCACGGGCGGCCGCGTGGTTTCCAACGGATTCGTTCCTTATCGTGAGCGCCGCCACTACACGAAACGCATCGGCGTGGTTTTCGGCCAGCGTACCCAGCTCTGGTGGGATATCGCCGTCATCGAATCCTTCAAGCTGCTCAAAGAGATCTACGAAATCCCCGAACCGGACTATCGCCGGCGCCTGGATCTTTTCGGTGAAATGCTCAACCTGAAGGAATATTTGCACACGCCCGTCCGCAAGCTGAGTCTGGGCGAACGGATGCGTTGTGATTTGGCCGCTTCCCTGCTGCACAATCCGCCGCTGCTTTTCCTGGATGAGCCCACCATCGGCCTTGATGTCGTGGCCAAGGAGCGCATCCGCGAGTTCTTGAAGGAGATCAATCGCACCGAAGGCACCACCGTGTTGTTGACCACGCACGACCTCTCCGATATTGAAGAACTTTCCAAACGCATCATCATCATCGACAAGGGACGCATCCTGTTCGACGGCGACCTGGAGCAGATGAAGAAGCGCCTGGCCAAGTACAATCAGGTGAAGTTCTTCTTGAAAGACCGCTCGCAAGTCCCGCACCTGGCACAGATACAAACCAACGGGATCTCCTGCCAGTGCGTCGACGAACTCACCTATTTGATCCGCTTCGATCGGGAACAGCACTCCAGCGCCGACGTGATCCGCCAGATTGTGAACACCCTGGAAGTGCGCGACCTCTTGGTGGAAGAGGAACCCATCGAAGAAATCGTCAAGCGCATCTATCTGAGCGGCGAGGTAGCCTGATGCCGCCGCGGGACACCGCCAACCCGATTCCAAGCAAAAGGCCTTCCCCTGCGATCGGGAAACTTGTGCGGCTCTATTTGGAGTTCGGCCGCGTGGGGTTTGTCAATACCCTCGCCTACCGGTTGCGGTACTTTACGGGAATCGTCACTTACTTCATTTATGTGTCTGTGTATTACTTTATTTGGAAAGCCATCTACGAGCACAGTGCCTCGATCGAAGGCTTTGACTTCGCGCATCTTCTGACTTACATCGGCGTGGGATGGATCATCCGTTCGTTTTATTTCAACAATATCGACCAGGAAATTGCCTACCAGGTCATGGAAGGCCGCCTGGCCATGGACCTCATCAAACCCGTGAATATTCAGATGATGTATGTGGCGCGGGCGGCGGGGGAATCGGTATTCCGCCTGGCCCTGCTGACCGTTCCCACCGCCGTGGTGTTGTTTTTGGTTTATCCCTTGCGCCCCCCCGCGAGCTTTGGGCACGCAGGGGCATTTTTCTTGAGCGTCATCTTGAGCTTCCTGATCGTCGCCGCCATCAATTTTGCCGTGGGCACTTTCGCCTTGCGCTTGCAATCCATTCTGGGACTGCTGCGCGCCAAGTTCTTTCTGCTGGAACTTTTTTCCGGACTGCTGTTGCCGATGACCTTTTTCCCGCACATTTTTCAGAAAATCCTCGGCGTGCTGCCCTTCCAGTACATCAGCTACGTGCCTATGTTGATTTACCTGGGCAAACTGAATGGCGGCGGGCTGGCGCGCGCCATCGGAATTCAGATTTTCTGGGTCGCGATCCTAATGGCGCTCGGGGACGGCCTGTGGCGCTGGTCAACGCGGAAAGTCATTATTCAGGGAGGATAAAGATTCCGTTTGACGGGCACACGCTGAGTGTGTATAGTGCAAGGGCTGTGGTTACTGGCGAGCCAATCAGATGAATAGACGCATCAATGTCATCTTACCGGAAACCACCGTGGAGGTCTTAGCCAAGGTGGCGCCTCGAGGAGACCGCAGCCGGCTGATTGATCGGGCCATTAGACACTATGTGGCTGCTCGCGGTCGTCGACACCTGCGCGCACAACTCAAGCGGGAAGCGTTGGCCAACGCCGACCGCGATTTGGTCATGGCGGCGGAGTGGTTTCCTTTGGAAGAAGAAGCATGGGCAAAGGCCACGAGCAAGGAGCCCGGGGAGGGAAGATAGCTTTTCCTCGGCGCGGGGAGATTTACCTGGTTCGCTTGGACCCTACGGTCGGCCACGAAATCCGCAAGACCAGACCGGCAGTAATCATCCAGAACGACGTGTCCAACCGCTACAGCCCGATTACGATTGTGGCAGCCATCAGTTCGCACTTCTCTGAGCCTCCGTTTCCAAGAGAAATTATCATTGAACCTGAAGAGAGCGGCCTAGCAATTCGTTCGGCCGTGATCGCTAACCAAATCCGCTCTGTGGACCGGGCGCGACTCCTTGGGCGATTGGGCCAGTTATCGGCGTCCAGTCTGCGACGAGTCGATGAGGCCCTGAGGATCAGCTTGGGTCTCATTCCCGTCTAAAGGGGACGGCGAAACAGGAGCATTAAGGTGAAACGGCGCGACCACGGGAGCAACGCAATAATCGTATGAAACGACACTTCCGGCTCTTGGTTCAATATTTCGCGCAATACGCGAAAGTGCGCTTGGCGTATAAAGCGGACTTCATCATCGCCTTTTTTTCCTCCATGGCGGCCACGGTCCTGGGGTTTGGTTTTGTTCTGGTCTTGTTCTCGAAAATACCGCGCTTGCAGGACTGGTCGTTCAATGAGGTCATGTTCCTCTACGGGTTCTCACTCATTCCTCTCGGCTTTTTCAATGTGGTCAGTTGGAATCTCTACGATTTCAGCGAGATTTACGTCATCGAGGGGAAGTTTGATCGCGTGCTTCTGCGGCCCGTCGCCACCCTCTTCCAAGTCATCTTTGAGAAATTCCGGCTGGAATCGCTGCAAGAGGTCGTAACCGGTATCGCGGTGGTGGCCCTCTGCGTTCACCGCTTGCACCTGACGATGAGAATTCCGGATTATCTCTGGTTCGTGGTGATGGTCGTTTGTGGGGCCGCCATCTACCTGGCCGTTTTCCTGATTCTGACGGCGGTGTCTTTCTGGTTTGAAGATCGCGTGGGGATTGTGCCCCCGGTTTTCAATATGCTCAATTTCGGCCGCTACCCCTTAACCATTTACAACGTCTTCATTCAGTTTTTGCTGAGTTGGATTATTCCCTTTGGGTTCGCCACGTTTTATCCCACCACCCATTTCCTGGGACGAACCGCTTTCGCCCTGTATTTCCATCTGGTGCCCGTGGTCGCGACAGGGTTCTCGGTGCTGGCGATTGTGGTCTGGAACCGCGGGGTGGCAAATTACAGCAGCACGGGAACGTAGCGGCCGGGGGACTGCAAGTGAAAGTCAAAAGGCAAAGGGCAAAAGTCAAAAGGCAAAAGTGAAAAGCAAGCGTAGCGCCCCGATGCATCGGGGCGGTTCTTCCCTCGACTCGCGCTCCCGAACCGGAGGGCAGGCGTCCGTCTCTGAGATTTGCGGCTTTTGCAAGGGAAGAACTTCGTACTTATTTCAGGATTTCAGAAAGGGGCAAGGAAAATCCGCTGAGCAATTCCGGCTCTTCGAACCGGTCACCCGCCTTGGCGCTGCGAACCTCCGGATCAAGTTTGCCCGGAACGTAACGGTAGGCGAGTCGTGTGCTGGGATAGAAAAGCCAGACCGCCTGAACTCCCGCCTGAAGGTACTGCGAGACTTTCAAAATCAGATCATCGGCGCGGTCGTTCTTGGAAACGATTTCGATGGCCAGATCTGGAGCGAGCGGCAAAGGGACTCGATCAAGATCGATGCCCTCGATGCGCCCCTGGCGGAAAAACGCAACATCGGGCCTGCGAACAACATCCACGGCGAGCTTCACGTCGGTTTCACTGCTCACTTCTCCACAGGGATGAGCATCCAGAAAGGCCTGAAGACTGGCATTCAACCGGTCGCGAATCTTGTTATGAAAGTGGCTGGCGGAAGGCGTCACAATGAGCTCCCCCTCGCTTAGTTCATAACGCACCCCGACGGGTTCATCGAGGGCGGCGTATTGTTCGATGGTCAGCAAGGTTTTGGTCGCCATGGATCAACTCCTGTTGACTCAAGATTACCACGAACTAGTGCCAAGTTGCAGAAATGAGCGACACTATTTGTAGCCGGGCGGAAGGACGGAGCTTTAGCCCCTGAAGCGACGCGGCTTCAGGGCCTGAAGGCCCGTTCAACCCTCTGCCCAGGGGCGGCGGGGCTAAAGCCCCGCCCTTCCGGTAGCCATAAATAATCGTGCTTACTAATGCAATTAGGCACTAGCGTGTTTTGCCGTTGGGCACGCCATGGCGTACCCCCCTACAGGATCTCATCGTAAACCGCCAGCGTCGCCTCGGCGGTGCGCCGCCAGGTGAATTCGCCTGCCCGGGCGAGTCCCTTTTGCACCAAGCTCGCGCGCAACGCGGAATCCTCGACCGCCTGGACAACCTTCCGGGCAATGTCTGCGGGGTCGTGAGGATCCACGTACAGAGCCGCTTCCCCGCTGACCTCCGGCATCGACGAAACGTTCGAGGTCACGACAGGCACGCCACCCGCCATCGCCTCCAACACGGGAATGCCAAAACCCTCCTCCCAGGAGGGAAAAAGAAAGACGCTCGCCGCCTGGTAGAGACGAGCCAGTTGTGCGTCGTCAATGTATCCGAGCAGCTTCACGCGCTCACTCAAGGATTCAGTGCGGATGAATTCATGGATGGCCTCGCTGCCGTAGCCATTTCCTCCGGAAAGAACCAATTTGTATTTTGCCGGAAGAGTCTTCAGCGCCTTGAGCATATTGAGAGTATTTTTGCGGGTTTGCAGCACTCCCACGCTCAAGACCATTTCACCCTCACCGCCGAGGATGCGAGCGCGCTCCCGCAGGCGTTCCTCCGGCGAAAGGACGACGGCAGGGGGATCGACGCCCAAAGGGATCACTCGGATTTTTTCTGGGGGGACTTGGGCGCGCGAAATGAGCAGGCTTTCCGTGGCGTGCGAGGCAGTAATGACCCGCGTGGCCCGGCCCACGGCTTGCAAAAGGAGCGCGGAGAATTTCTTGCGGAAGTCCGGGGTGGAATAGTTCTCGCCGGTAATGGGAAAGATATCAAAGACGGTCAGAATCTCCTGGCGGAAGTGGAATGCCGGCGGGCGTTGCGCGAGACTGTGAAAAAGTTGCGCCTGCCAGGGCAGCCAGAACGTGACTGGCTCCTGAAACACGCGCACCGAGAATTGTGCCCGGGCGCCGGGGACAGATCCTGGCCATAGAAAGTACTGCCGCCGGCCAACCCGCGACAGACGGTAACAAATCAGAAACCGGTGCGGCGTCTCCAAGGTGAGCAGCGTTTCGATGAGGCGGCGGGAATACACGCCGATGCCGGTAAGCTGCGGATCGACACTGTAAGTAGCATCAAGGGCTATCGTGGCCATCGTTCAAGTGTATCCTGCGGTTCCTCCGCCTGAAAAGTTCGCCTCTGAATCCTAACTTGAAAAGGGAGAGATGTCGAATCGCGGGGAATTTTGGGTGCTGTCCTAATTTGAACGTGGCGCCGCCCTTTAGGGCGGCACGTGCCGGGCTGAAGCCCGGCGCTACACCCGAAATTGGGACAGCGCCGAATTTCGGCAGTGGCTCAGTTTGGCCAATTCCCAGTGTGGGCGTCTCTCAGGCACAATCCGGCAAAGCGTCCATTCAGCATACATAGAATCCGGGCGCTCCAACATCCAAGCACGTCCCTCAGACGCATCTTCCTTTTTGTTATAGGCGGGTTTTTTTGTCGAACTGCTTGGCATGACGGCAGTTAGTCGTTCGGTCGTGTGTGGGTCTCCTGACTACATGGCCGGCAGGGTGACGCCGAG
>JBEKAD010000329.1:0-6335 GCA_050018435.1 Terriglobia bacterium | reverse complement strand
CAGCTTGGGATGCTCGATTTCCCGATAGATCTGGGCGAGCGATTCTTCGCCGCTCATGGCCAGGATGGAGTGCCCGAGACCGATGAAGATTCCCAGGAGGCCGATGGTGTGGGGAAGGCTGCTTCGACTCAGCCATCCCAGGGCGTCGGGGGAGTAATGCAAATGCCCGAGTGTCGGGAGGGGAGGCAAGTGCGCGCCGCGTACCCAAAGTGTGTAACCGCACCATCCGATCAAGAGCACCACCATGACGGTGGTGAGCTGCATAATGCGCAGCGCCTTCTCACTCGATTCCGGGATTCCCTTGATGTTTTGCCACCAGAAATAAATTGTCACCAGGATCGCGAAGGCGGCGGCTGTCTCGTTTACCGGCAGAACGATGCCGATGTGGAGGTAATTCAGAGCCTCATTCAGGAACCCCACGAGGTATTGGCCGGCGGAAACGCCGCTGATAGGACCCGTTAAGACATAGTCGAACATCAGGGCGGAGACGGAAAACTTGGCGAGCGTTCCGCCCATCGCTTCTTTCACCACGCGGTAGACGCCGCCCCGCACGAACATGCTACAGCTTTCCACGTAGATCGCGCGTACGGCGTAGGAAAACAACATGACGGCGAGAATGAACCAGGGGGCGGATTTGCCCACGGCCTGCTCCGCGATTCCGCCCGCGTAGTAGGCAGACGAGGCAAGATCGTTCAGTACGATCGCCGCCGCTCGCCAGAAGGTAATGAAGGCGAGCATGGCGGTCGTCGCCACCAAGACTCGCGGAAGCGCAGGAGTGTTGGGGCGTGGCGTGGACTGTTCTGTCGGATTACTCTCCATTTTGGCTAGTCAGGGCGGTCTGCTCGTGTGAAAATGTCGAAAACATCATCTCACAAGAGTCCGATTCGTGTAAATGGGTTGTCTTGCGACGGCCACACAGGTGTCTAATGGGGCTCACAACGCATTGAGCAAACAGCGAAATACAAATTACCTTTTTCCCGCGCGCAGCTCCCCTCCAGGACGGAGTACTTCGTCCGGGGTGACATTCCAAACCTGACGGCGAGTATTCCCGTTGACCCGCGTCTGCGCACGACCTGAACGTTTACTTACCTCCATGGGCTGACTTACAATGATGCTCGCGAATCACCTTTGTGCCTTGTGCGTGGGGCGACCACCCCTTCGTCGGAGAGTTCCGCGTGGATGTCGCTTACGAACTTACGCCTCCTGTTGCCGCCAAGCTTGTCGTTTATACCTTCGGGACGCTGATCCATCTCTTCTTGATGGTTTTGATTCTGGGGAACCGGCGGTTACGCCGGCTAGAATGGCTGCTGTTCGCATTGATGGCGGCGCTGTTCATGTGGTATTCGGGAAATCTGCTGGCCCTCAACATCGGCCTCTACTACGGGGCGGGCCCGGCGGTTCTATCAGGATTCTCCCGTACCGTTTCCATAGTGGGTTTCATCGCCGCCGTGCCTCTGCTGGTTCACGTGCAAGCAGAATATTGCGCGGGCTTCGTCCCGATCCGGCTCTGGCAACGGCTGCTGGTACCGTGCTTTTATCTTCCCGTGATGTTCTGTCCTTGGATTGTGGGCAGGTTGCTGCGTCACCTCGGCTGGGAACCGCTGGTGGCGCTTGGCCCCCCGGTGCGATGGCTGGTTCTTTGGGCCGTCGCTGCGCTGATCTTCGCCGCGGGCGTCAACGGGTACTTGAATGTGTACCGTCGCGCGGCTGACCCGACCCTCGCGAGATTTCACTGTTATCTCGCGGGGCTCCAGGGCCTCCTGGCATTGGGTTGGGCGGTTGCCTATTTGCCGCGCGTCTTGCCGCCGGTGGGCGGGTTGGGAGGATACTTCGCGACAGGTTTGATGTTGGTGGGAATTCTCCCCAGCGGCCTGATGGGTTACTCCATTTTTCG
This sequence comes from Terriglobia bacterium, assembly GCA_050018435.1. Lineage (GTDB taxonomy): Bacteria > Acidobacteriota > Terriglobia > UBA7540 > UBA7540 > Bog-366. The sequence goes on along the minus strand of JBEKAD010000329.1, from coordinate 4,441 downwards.
CTATGACTTTCTCGACCTGCGGGTGCAAAGAAACGTCGTCTATTCAGCAGCCGCAATCTTCGGATCCCTGATTTACCTGAATTTCATGCGCCGATTGAGTCGCCTGCTGGAGGATCACTATTTCATACCGGCGGTGGTCACCGAGGCGGTGATGATCTTTGTCCTCGTCGTGCTGGTGGAGCCCCTGAAGCGGCTGATCAGCCGGGCCCTGCATCAACAATTCGTTTCCGAATTCGAGAAGGTCCAGAAACTCGCAACGGAAATCGAGGAACACGCCAAACGGACGGGAGATGTGGATTCACTCCAAGCTCTCGTGGAAGAGCGTGTGCCCCGCGCGCTGGGTCTGGAGAGGGTGAGGCTCCTGCGCGGCCCGATCCCCAGCGACGCTTCCGATGGGAGAATCCCACCCAAGGGCTACCGCGTGCCCATTTCTCGCGGCGGGGAAACGATTGCGATTCTGGAGGTCGTGCCAGCCGGTGGCGAAGTTTCCGGCGAGCAAATCGCCGCCTTGGAAATTCTCGCCGATCGCCTGGCGGCGGCCTTGGAACTATGCCGGCTCATCGCTGACAAAATCAATCTGGAGCGCGAGCTGGCCGCGAAGGAGAGAATGGCTTTTCTCGGCGAGATGGCGGCTCGTATCGCGCACAATGTCAAAAACCCGCTCAGCGGCATGAAGACAATTGTGCAGCTCATGGAAGAGGACGAGGCGCTTCCCGAGAGTTCGCGGCGCGATTGCCGGATGCTGGTGGATGAGATCGACCGCTTGAACCGGAACATCTCGCAGGTCCTGCGCTACGCCAAGCCCGCGCGCGATACGGACCGGCCCGCCGATTTGGTGTCCGTCGTGAGGAGGGTCGCTGCCATCTCACGGATGGAAGCCGAGCGGCGCCACATAACCTTGGAGACGGACGACGCAGGGCCTTGCCTGGTCGAAGGCGGAGAGGAGGCTGCCAGCGACGTCGTTTCAAATCTCCTCGTGAACGCCCTGGAGGCGAGCGACGAAGGAAGCGCGATTCGGATTCGCTTTGCGCGCCCGCCAGCACAGCCGGAGTACATCGAACTCTCCGTCGAGGATCAGGGACGCGGTATTCCCAAGGATAAGCTGGATAAAATTTTCCAGCCGTTCTTCACCACGCGAGCGGGGGGGACGGGCTTGGGACTTGCCATCGTCAAGCGCCGATTGGACGAAATTGGCGGGTCCGTGGAATGCCAAAGCCCAGCGAAGGAGGGAATCGCAACTTCTGCTCACCCTGGCACGCGATTTGTTGTACGCTTTCGGATTGCCAAGTCAGCGGTCGCGGAAAAGCCCGTCAGCTGACGGGCGGAAGACAGTAGCCCACAGCGTGAGCTGTGGGGGCCCATCATCCACACCCTCTGTGAGCCCCGGAGGGGCGAAAGAAATGGCGAGCATGGTCTTTCGCCCCTCCGGGGCTCGGGTGCTGGTTTAGGGGTTGTCTCCCACGGCTTAACGGTGTGAAAAAATCCTCGTAGGGGCACGCCATGGCGTGCCCCTACGTGAATTTTCAATGGGATGCATGAGGTGAAATCGTCCCTTTTCGGATTTTTTCACACCTTCATACGCCGTGGGCTATGGTCTTTCGGCCCAACGGGCCCTGGAGTTTTTACATTTTCCCTCGCCCCCTTGGGGGAGAGGGGGGACCGCAAGGCGGAGGGGGCCCCACGTTTTGCAAGTCGTGGGGGTGAGGGGGTTCACGCCGCGAAGGATCCCCTAAATTAGATTGGTACGACTTTCCACGGTTCTTACCCCCTCACCCGTCTCGCCCCGGCTGATGAAAGCGCCGGCTGCGAGCCACCCTCTCCCCCAAGGGGGCGAGGGCTGTAAAATCAAATCCGTGTGTCGCGCTTTCAAGGGGGGACTAGGTCCCTCATTGCAAATGTAGAAACTCGAGGGACCTACGGGCCTGTGACGACAAAGGGATCTCGCCCGAAACTCGAGTCCCGAATCCCGGAGTACCGACCGCCACAGGGGCGAAGAACAACATGACCTATCCAAAGCCATCAATCTTGAAACCAGCATCTCCAACCATACTGATTGTCGACGACGATAGCACGGCCCGCTATGGCATGCGGCGCGCCCTGGAAGGCCGATATCGAGTCTTGGATGCTGAAAAGGTCTCGGCCGCGCGACAGATGATGGCCCAGGAAAATCCCCACCTACTGCTGCTGGATATCGAAATGCCTGAGGAGAGCGGCTTGGATTTTCTCCGCGAGCTGAAGGCCCAGGCAAGCAGCCCTGCGGTGATCATGATCACGGCCTACGGTTCGGAAAAGGTTGCTGTTGAGGCCATGAAGAGCGGCGCGTACGATTACCTGCCCAAACCCTTTGAAGTGGATGAGCTTCGCCTGGTGGTGGAGCGCGCGCTCGAGCACTTGGCGCTGGCGGAAGAAAACGTGCGCTTAAAGCGCCAACTGGTTTCGGAAGGCCAGTTCGGCGCCATGATCGGGTCCAGCAAGGTCATGCGTGAGCTTTTCGATTTGGCGGATCGGATCGCGCAGGCGGAAGTGACCGTGCTGATTCAGGGAGAGAGTGGAACAGGGAAGGATCTGCTCGCCACGGAGCTCCACCGGCGCAGCAACCGTGGCAAAGGCCCCTTTGTAGCATTGAATTGCGCGGCGCTTCCCGAGCATCTGATTGAAAGCGAGCTCTTCGGATACGAAAAGGGCGCCTTTACCGGAGCCACGTCAATGAAGCGCGGCAAGTTCGAGCTGGCGCATGGCGGTGTCCTTTTTCTCGACGAGGTGGGGGACATGTCGCTCTCCACTCAAGCCAAGTTGCTGCGTGTCTTGGAAACACGCCGGGTCGAAAGGCTGGGTGGCACGGCGGCGCAGGAAGTGGATGTCCGTATCGTGAGCGCCACCAACAAGGACTTGGCCGCCGAGATTGCCAAGCAGACATTTCGCGAAGATCTCTATTACCGGTTGCGCGTGGTGTTGTTGCGCGTGCCCGCATTGCGAGAACACCGGGAAGACCTGCCGCTCCTGGTGCAGCAGTTCTGCCGCATGTTGGGGGAAAAACACGGAAGGCCCACACCCGTGGTTTCCAAAGAAGCCCTGGAGCTTTTGCAGCAAGCGGAATGGAAGGGAAACGTCCGGGAGCTCAAGAATGTGCTCGAAAGCGCGGTGGTGATGAGCCGCAGTGACACCTTGCTCCCGGAGGATTTCCCCACTGATTTTCTAGGGACCGGGGCGGGGCGTGAGGGGGCTTCTGTTGACGCGGGCTTCCTGGCCATCGATGATTACCGCGAGGCGCGGCGGCAGTTTGAAATCGCATTTATTAAAGGCAAGCTGGGTGAGCACGGCGGGAATATCACCCGAACCGCAGCGGCGATCGGCCTGCACCGCCAAAGCCTTCAGGAAAAGCTCCGGGAATTAGGGATTCGCGCTGAACAAGAGTAGTCCATATCACAGGGTTATGCGCGTGGGCGCATTATTCTGATGGATTTGTTGTGCCTCGCGCCTGCCGCCGCGTCGCCAGGCTTGCATGGCGGCTCCATATCATCTCTTCAAATGAATGCCCATGCGCTGCCAAGACTTCATTATAGAAACGGGGAAGGCACACCATGACTTATCGTTTGGGGCGTCGGGATTTGCTCAATTTGTTGTCCGTGGGGGGAGCGGCGATGCTTGCTTCGCACGCGCCTGCTTCGGAGAGACAGATGGCCGGGAAAGTGAGCAGCGGGAAGCCGCCGGCACTCACCCATGGCCTCTGTCTGAATGAGGATGACAGCCACTTCTACTTTAACCAGGAGGGGCATGGCTTCGATGCAAAAGCCGTTGACGACTGGGTAGACCAATACGCGCACACGCAAGTGCGTGAGCTGATGCTTTGCCCCAACGCCATGCGTACGAGTTATGGCAGCAAGGTCTGGACCCCCATTTGGAAAGGCCTTGACCCCCAGGCGGGTCCCGATCAGGCGCTTTTTGCCAGTCTCACTCCGGACCAACGGCCGGGGGCGTGGCAGTGGGCTCACAACGCGTGGAAGCTTGACCACGACGGCATTGATGTCTACCCGCGGTGGATCAACCGAGCCCGCAAGTGGGGCATCTCCCCTTGGATTTCCATGCGCATGAATGATATCCATGAAGTCTCTGACGAGCATCACTATTTGCATAGCGACTTCTGGCGGCAGAATCCTCAATTTCGCCGGGTCAATTATCGCTTTTCCGGCTGGGCCGATCGGGCTTTCGATTATGGCCACCCCGAAGTCCGCAAATATCACATGGCCTTGGTTCGCGAACTCGCAGAACGATACGATTTCGACGGGCTGGAATTGGACTGGATGCGATTCGGTTTTCACTTTCGCCCCGGGCACGAGGCGGAAGGCGTAGGGCTTCTGACGGAGTTCACGGCCGAAGTCCGCGATCTTTTGGACGGGTGGCAAAAGAAACGCGGCCACCGGATCCGCCTGAGTGCGCGGGT
>JBEKAD010000328.1:0-6355 GCA_050018435.1 Terriglobia bacterium | reverse complement strand
CTCGGCGTCACCCTGCCGGCCATGTAGTCAGGAGACCCACACACGACCGAACGACTAACTGCCGTCATGCCAAGCAGTTCGACAAAAAAACCCGCCTATAACAAAAAGGAAGATGCGCCCGAGTCCCGAGTCCCGAGTCCCGAGTCCCGAATCCCGAATCCCGAGTCCCGTGTCCCGTGTCTCGAGTCCCGTGGGGTCAGTATCGCCACAGAAAGTAGATCGTCATTCCCGTTCCGACGCAGATGACCGACGCGCGCACCCAGCGGGGGTCAAGTTTCTGCGCAAAGTGGGCGCCACCATATCCTCCGGCCACCGCCCCGACGATCATCAGAATCGCCTGCGGCCACACTACTTCCTTCGCGACGATGAACGTGACCACGGCCGCGCCGTTGATGGCTGTGCCCAGCAGCGCTTTCAGGCCATTCATGGCGTGGATATCTTCGATATGGATCAGCTCCAACATCGCCAGCATCAGGATGCCGATGCCGCCACCAAAGAAGCCCCCATAAACGGCAATGAAGAACTGCACCAGGGTGAGGCCGACGAGGGTGGGCCAGGAAGGAGGCCCCGTCCCTTTGACCACCCGGCCGAGTGTCCGGGTCAGCCGCTTGCCAAACGCAAAAAGCAGGGTGGCAATTCCGAACAGGTACGGAACCAGGTGCATGAAAGTAGCTTCCGGCGTGTGCAGAAGCACCACGGCGCCCAGCACGCCGCCGATAATGCTGATGGTAATCAGCGGGACCATGACGCGCGCGGACTTCGGCAGGCGTTTCCAGTAGGAGGCGACGCTCGCCACCGACCCCGGCCAGACCGCCACGGTGTTGGTGGCATTGGCGGGAATGGGAAGAACTCCGGTAAAAATAAGTGCGGGAAAAGAGAAGAAACTGCCGCCCCCGGCGACAGAATTCATGGCGCCGGCCAGTACCGCGGCCGTAAAGAGACGGATCGCGTGGGGAAGAGTCATATTCATCAATCAGGTGTAAGGATGGGCAGATTGGCAGATGGGCAGATAGGCAGGTGGAAAAGATCCCACTGCCCATCTGCCCACCTGCCTACTGCCCTCAAGGCTCCGGCGGCAGCGCCTCCTGAGTGCGGGTCAGGCCTGTCAGTAGGAATTTACCATCGCTGGAAAAAACCGGGTGATAAACGTAGCGCCTATCCGGCTTGGGCAAAACGAACAAGTGTTCATCCGGCGAGCCCGCAGGCGGCTCAGGCGCCTCGAACACCTCATCCTGAAGAAACTCCGGCCAATTGTCCTGGATGAAATGGCGGAACGCATCCAGTGTAGCCGAATCTGCCGACAGGAATTTTGCCGGAACCACCAGCGCATAGGCCGAGCGGTAATCGTGCAAGTGCAGCGCCGAAATAAAGCGATAGACCGTGTAATCCTGGTCAGCGAAATACTCGGTCTTCGCCGGAGTGAAGGCCTTCCCGTCCCAATGATAAACCGCGCGCGCCTGGAAGCCACGATGGCCCCTTGGGTCAACCTGTAGGAGCCCCGGATCGGCTCGACCGGTTACGATCATTTCCGCGGGCGCATCCTCATGGTCCTGGAAATTCACCCGGCCCTGGAGAAGGGGTTCGTACCGGCTGTCGTCCGCCTGAGCATCCCAAAGTAGAGTCGCCGCATGGTCTTTGACCTGAAATATAGCAGGGTAAGCGATTGGGGAGTCACCCTCCTGGGTCACCACGGCCATGCCGCGCCCCACCGGCGGGCCCAGGTTGATCAAAATGGGGGTGAAGTCCTCGACTCCGGTTAAAAGTCGCGAGGCCTTCCAGTGTGCGCCGTCCCAGGAAAGCAGGTAAACACCCCAGAGGGGCCGCGAGTCGGGAGCGGGCGCCACCTCCGCCCCCACGATGACATCCGGGATAGCCCACTTCAAAAGCATTTCCGGCACGCCGTCCCCATCCAAGTCGCCCACGGGGGCAAGCGTGTTGGGTGGAGCGCCGGGGGCAGTGCCTTCCAGCCTCTCCCCAATGTGCAGAGCCCTCGACAAGGCAGCGACATCCCGGGTGGTCACGCCCTGAATGGCTGCCGTGATCTGGGGCAGAAGGGCATCGGGCGCCGTCGGGGTGGCTAGGGTCTGAACAGGGGGAGGTTCTTCACCTTCTTCTTGAGCGGAAGCATAGGCCGCAACCAGTAGGAGGCAGGCGGGTAAAGCCAACCCCCACAGCCTGAAGGCGCGGGCAAATTGGAGGTTCGATGGGCGATGCTGATTTGCTTGACAATCCATTATAACCCGACACTATACCTTATACTGCTACTCAGAACAATTCTGATATGTTAGGCAGTGTCTCGGTTTGATGATGTAGCGGCGAGTTTACCTCGCCAAATGGCGGCGTAAAGCCGCCTCTACAGCAAAGTGAGACACTACCATATAATGAACCGGCCAAAATGGGCAGGGTGGGCTGAAAAGCAACCCAAAATCACAACTAACTATAATAGTTTCATTGTATTAAGGGAAAAATAGAGGAATTGCCTTGGTCCACAAGAGGGGAATTAGCACTCGACAGCGACGAGTGCCAATTCATTGATTCCAGGCCGAATTTAATGCTTGACAGGCGGGCCCAAAAATGGTAGATTAGCAGTCGCAACAGGTGAGTGCTAAGCCTCGCGATTCCAATCGCGGGGTGGCACGAAAAACAACCCATCAAGGCCTAATTGCACTAGCCCGAGGGGGCCTCCGGGCGGGGGCGGAACTCGCCAAAGTTCGGTGGTTCCAGTCTCGAGCAAATCTGAGGAGGAAAGGAGACTTAATTATGAAGGTGAGACCTCTTCATGACCGACTGATAGTGAAGCGGGTGGAAGAAAAAGAAACAATCAAGGGCGGTATCATTATCCCCGACTCGGCGAAAGAGAAGCCGCAGGAGGGCGAGGTGATAGCTGCTGGGAACGGGAAGAAGACGGAAGAGGGGAAGATCATCCCCCTGGACGTTAAGGCGGGCGATCGCATCCTGTTCGGCAAATACTCCGGCACGGAGATCAAGATTGACGATAACGAATACTTGATCCTGCGCGAAGACGAAGTGCTGGGAGTTATCGAGAGCGCGAAAGCGGCAGCGGGCAAGAAGTAAGCGCGGCCGTGCGACGAGTGCGGCGAATCGCTCCGCAAAGCGCGGGGCTCGCCGCGGGGGTAAATTTGAACTCATCAACTCCGCCATCCCGATGCAATGAATCGGGAGGGGAGGAAAGGAACTGGAGGGAGGTAAGATGGCAAACGCAAAGCAGATTATACACGGCGCAGATAGCCGCCAAGCGATTCTCCGAGGCGTCAATAAGCTAGCGGACGTTGTGAAGGTGACGTTGGGTCCCAAGGGCCGCAATGTGGTGCTCGACAAGAAATTCGGCTCCCCCACGATCACCAAGGACGGTGTGACCGTGGCGAAGGAAATCGAACTGAAAGATCCCCTGGAAAACATGGGCGCCCAGATGGTGCGGGAAGTAGCCTCCAAGACCTCGGACGTGGCCGGTGACGGCACCACCACGGCGACGGTTCTGGCGCAGTCCATTTACCGCGAGGGCGTGAAGACCGTGGCGGCGGGCGCGAATCCCATGGCCATCAAGCGAGGCATTGAGATGGCCGTGAGCCACGTTTGTGGTTACGACGAAACGCAGAAAGATGGCTCAAAGAAGCATGTGAAGGGGGAGCTCGAGAAGCTTTCGAAGGAAGTCAAAGCCGGAGCCATGATTGCGCAGGTCGGCTCGGTTTCCGCCAACAACGACCCGCTCATTGGGAAAATCATTGCCGAAGCGATGGAAAAAGTCGGCAGGGACGGTGTGATTACGGTCGAGGAAGCGAAGACGATGGAAACCACTCTGGAGGTCGTCGAGGGCATGCAGTTTGACCGCGGCTACCTTTCACCCTACTTCGTCACCGACCCCGAGCGCATGGAGTGCGTGCTGGAAAGCGCGCTGGTGCTGATTCACGAGAAGAAGATCAGCTCCATGAAGGACCTGCTCCCGTTGCTCGAGCAGATCGCCAAGGCGGGCAAGCCCCTCTTGATTATCGCCGAGGAAGTCGAGGGCGAAGCCCTGGCGACCCTGGTGGTGAACAAGCTGCGCGGAACGTTGCAGTGCTGCGCCGTGAAGGCGCCGGGCTTCGGCGATCGCCGCAAGGCGATGCTGGAGGATATCGCCACCCTCACCGGCGGCAAAGCGATCACGGAAGACCTGGGCATCAAGCTGGAGAACGTAAAGCTGGATGACCTGGGCCGCGCCAAGAAGATCACGGTGGACAAAGACAACACCACGATCGTCGAAGGCGGCGGCAAGCCGACGGAGATCGACGGCCGCGTCAAGCAAATCCGCACCCAGATCGACGAGACCACTTCCGACTATGATCGCGAGAAGCTTCAGGAACGGCTCGCCAAGCTGGTCGGCGGCGTCGCCCAGATCAAGGTGGGCGCGGCGACCGAGACCGAGATGAAGGAAAAGAAAGCTCGCGTCGAGGACGCCATGCACGCCACCAAGGCAGCCGTCGAGGAAGGCATTGTCCCCGGTGGCGGTGTCGCGCTGGTTCGCTGCATCCCCGCTCTTGACAAGCTCAAGGCCAGCGGCGACGAGCAGATCGGGATCGACATTGTCAAGCGGGCGCTCGAAGAGCCCCTGCGCCTGATCGCTGCCAATGCCGGACATGAAGGCGCGGTAGTCGCCGAGAAGGTCCGGAATAACACTAACCCCAACTTCGGCTTCGACGCGCAAACCGAAACCTTTGGCGACCTGGTCGACGCGGGGGTCATCGACCCGACCAAGGTCACACGCACCGCGCTCCAAAACGCTGCCTCCATCGCCTCGCTCATGCTCACCACCGAGGCGCTGGTCTGCGAATTCCCGGAGAAGGAAGATAAGGCCGGCCACGCCGGACCTCCGGGCGGCGGCATGGGCGGCGGGATGTATTAAGAACAGTTGACAGTCGACAGTTGACAGTCAACAGTAAAAGCCGTCCGTAGCGGCGGGTTTATCCCGCCATTCGGCAAGTAGGCAGTAAGCAGTAGGCAGTAAGACCAAGGGCGGGGAGAACGATTCCCTGCCCTTTTTGTCCTTATGACGGAGGCAAATCACTTACTTCTTGGTGCTTGCATCGTATACATTTGCGGTATATACTTCTTGGATGGCCATCACCAAAGTTTTTCGAAGCGGAAATAGCCAAGCCGTGAGAATTCCCAAGAACCTTCGGTTTCGCTCGCAGCAAGTTGAAATTACCAAGCGTGGGAATGAGATTGTGCTGCGCGAGCGGCCAACCAATCTCGCTGCGGCCTTCGAGCTTTTTGCCGGTCTCTCCCCTGATTTTTTCAGGGGCGGTCGCCGCCAACCCAAGCTGGATAAGCGCGCGGGGCTTTGATGCGCTACCTCCTCGACACGAACATTTGCATCTACATTGCAAAGCAAAAGCCTCACGGCGTCCTGGCGCGCCTCAAACGATTACGCTCTGGTGATGTGGGCATGTCCATCATCACGCATCTGGAGCTGGTTTATGGCGCTTGGAAGAGCCAGCACTGCGAAGCGAACCTGCTGCGCATCCAGGAGTTGGAGCGGTTGATCCCGGTGCTGCCTCTGGACGCGAGTACCGGCCGGCATTATGGCCGGATACGAGCGGAACTCGAAAGGAAAGGGTCACCGATAGGCGCCTACGACTTGTTGATTGCCGCGCACGCCCTAGCTCTTGGGTTGACGTTGGTTACGAACAACGCCCGGGAGTTTCGCCGAGTTCCGCAATTGATCATGGAGAATTGGGCGGAGGAACAGCGGTAGGCAGTAGGCACAAGGCAGTAAGCAGTAGGCAGCGAGCGCCTTGTGCGAACCGCGGAGGAATCGGGGCAAGGCCGCGGGCGGGGAGTAATCATGCATAGAACCCACCCTCCCCCCCTTGGGGGAGAGGGTGGACCGCCACCGGCGCTCTCATCCGCGGGGGGGGGCCGGGTGTGGGGGTCAAGACCGTAACGCATAATGCAAACTTGCCCCAGAGTGCTCATCTTGGTGCGGGCCCCCTCACCCACCGCCTTGCGGTCCTCCCTCTCCCCCTTGGGGGAGCTGATCGTGTCCCACATCTTTTGCTGGACACCGGGGGTGCTGATGCTGCTGATGCCAAATCGAGCCCCAAAGGGGCGAACTACCTCAGCCCAGGCCAACGGCCTGGGTCCGAGAACGCCTACGCACCTTGCCGCAAGCCCTGAAAGGGCGAAATAGCGTTCCAGGATGCACGCGGACGGTCGCCGAGGCTGGGTCGGTGGCTTTGATCACGCCCCTTCAGGGCTGGAGAACGGAAAATGGGGTGACCTTCCTAACCCAGGCCGCTGGCCTGGGCTTTGCTAGGCCGCCCCTTTGGGGCTGAATGCGCGCACCCGCGGTGTCCAG
>JBEKAD010000327.1:0-11217 GCA_050018435.1 Terriglobia bacterium | reverse complement strand
TGCGGTTTTTCACAAGAAGAGCCGCAGACCTCGAGGGCGGAGGTCTGCGCTACGCTAAAGGGGCGAGCGGCGCTCGTCCCGGGGTCGACGCGGCTACCACTTGCCCACGTCGCCCATTGCCCATCCCCAATACCCAGCCCCAGCAAGCGCCGGGCTCATCCCAAATTGTCCTTGCGCGATTCCGCTTGCGCGCGCTTCACTTCTTGTCGTAAGGTAATAACATTATGAAGACCATGCCGCGGTAGTTCCCAATTCGTGACATGCTGAATCCGCAGGGCCCCGGTCCGGGCCGCAATCAGCACCCAACCTTATAACCAGGTGTTTATGGCCTCTGCCGTCACAACTCGCCCGTCATCTTCTTTCTGGGCATCGGTGCGCGAAGCGCTGCGCGGTTCGCACCAGGACTACACCACGGGCAGCCTGAGGCAGGCGATTTTTCTTCTCGCCGTGCCCATGGTTCTGGAGATGCTCATGGAATCTCTCTTCGCCATCGTGGACGTCTTCTGGGTGGCGCGCCTGGGGGCAGAGTCGGTAGCTACGGTGGGATTGGTGGAGGCGATGCTCACCGTGGTGTATGCGGTGGGAATGGGCCTGGGCCTTTCCGCCACGGCCATGGTGGCGCGGCGCGTGGGCGAGAAGGATGGCGAGGGAGCCGCCGTGGCGGGGGTGCAGGCCATCACCTTGGGATTGCTTGCCGGCCTCTCGATGGGCGCTCCCTGCCTCTATTTCGCACCGCACCTGCTGCGGCTCATGGGAGCGTCTCCACTCGTGCTGGCCGTCGGCACAAGCTATGCGCGGATCACCCTGGGCGGTTGCTGCGTGGCGTTGCTGCTGATTCTGAACAACGCGGTTTTTCGCGGCGCTGGTGACGCCGCCATTGCCATGCGCGTTCTGTGGCTGTCAAATTCCATCAACCTGCTTCTCGATCCCTGCTTTATCTTTGGCCTCGGACCGTTCCCACGCCTGGGCGTGACGGGCGCCGCCGTGGCCACTCTCACCGGGCGCAGCATGGGAGTGGTGTATCAATTCTACCGGCTGTATCGCGGCGGCGAACACATCCGCATTTTGGCGCGGCAGGTGCGCATCCAGGCAGAAGTTATGGTGCGGCTGCTCCGGGTGTCCCTCACCGGCATCGCGCAGATGCTGGTTCCGCACATCGCCTGGATCAGCTTGATGCGGATCGTCAGTGTGTTTGGGAGCGCCGCCCTGGCCGGGTACACCATTGCCATCCGGATCATCGTCTTCTTCATTCTGCCTGCGTGGGGATTGAGCGGGGCCGCGGCCACGCTGGTGGGCCAGAATCTTGGCGCCCGGCAACCCGAGCGCGCCGAGCAATCCGTGTGGAAGACCTCCGTCTATAACGCGCTGGTGATGGGGGGCGTGGGCGTGTTTTTCGTCTTGTTCTCCGGCCCCGTGGTCCGCCTCTTCACTCACGACCCGGAGATTGTCTCCCTCGGCGCTGCCTGCCTGCGCATCGTGAGCATCGGCAACCTTGGCTACGCTTACGAAATGGTGATGATGCAAGCCTTCAACGGCGCCGGAGACACCCTTACGCCCACCATCGTGAATTTCTTTGGCTTCATCGTGCTGGAAATTCCGCTTGCCTACACGCTCGCCATTCCCCTCGGGATGCGCTCGAATGGCGTTTACTGGGCCATAACCGTTTCAGAATCCGCCATTGCCGTCGCCATGGTTATCCTGTTCCGGCGGGGCCGGTGGAAGGAGAAGAAGATTTAGCCGGGATTTCTCAACGAGTCGAGATGTTCTCACCGAGGGGTGGGAAGGGCGGGGTTTCACCTGCGCCCGCAACAACTCAGCAGCGCGTCAGCGTAGACGACTAGGCCTGAGGCTGAACGGTGGCTTTTTTGCGGCGTTTGGCAGGCAGAGGTTTTGCCGGAGGAGCTTCATTGGAAAGCTCAACCACCATGAGCTTGGTGACAAATTTCTTCGGTCCATGCAGGTGAAAATCAATGGAGGTCCGTTCGTCATCCGACTGGGTTACTACACCTAGTCCGTACTGAAAGTGCCTGACGCACCGGCCTTCGGGGAGTGACTGCATACAAGCCTCCTTTTTGGGGTGAGGATTCGGTAGATTAAGACCCATGCCTGCCTTCATTCTTGCGCGCACCGGTCGATCTTCGTGGGGAAGAGAACGTGACCCCGGCTAGTGCCGTTCCAACTTAAAGCGCCTAGGGGTTGTCGTTGTCCCCTCCGGCAAGTTAAGCCGTCCCGATCCAACTATTTCTCCCGCCGTTGTGAAATCGCGCTGGCTGCGCAGGCGGGAGCATCTGCTGACATCCAGGCCGATTGAGTTGGAACGGCACTCGCCGGAACTGTTCCGAAATAGTTGAAACGGCACTAGGCGGTAGCCGCGTGCGCCCGGCGCAGATTCAGAACTTTCTCCACAGCGCACTTCACCACGTGCGTGAGTTCGTTGGCGGAGAGGGGCGGCACGATGAAGTCGAACGCGCCCCCTTCCATGGTATCCACGTAGAGACTCACATCAACCAAGCGCGACACCACAATGACCTTCACGGGCTTGCGCGCCCCCCGTGCCTGCTTCACGATGTCCGCCCAGGTGCCATCCGGCAGCTTGGCCTCGGCAAAGACCAAGTGGGGGGGATTCGCCGCTCGCAGCAGGGGCAAAGCTTCCTGAACCGTCGTCAGCCAACGGATCTGGATCGATTGACCTTCCAGAGCCAGTTTCAGCAGAGCCATCGCTTCCCCCGCTTTGTGCAGCAGGATCGCCGCAACCACTTCCTTCCGAGGATCACTCACGGGTTCCGGAAGCCCTTGCCCGGCTACTGCCGGGGGGGCGATGGTCGGCGCGTTGAGAGGTTCCACGGAAAGCTCCGGCAAATCTTTGCGTCCGAACGTCTTTACCGCGGGGTAGTGGCGCGCCAGATATTCGCGGATGTCCTGCTCGCTGATGTGCAGGTTGAGCTCGGCGCAGGCAGCCGGCGTTTCCCGGCTTAATTCCTGCTCCAATCGCTCAAAACAGATGCCCGGGCCGTCTTGGAGCTTCAAGGCAGCCCAAAGACTCGTTTCGGATTGAATTTTGACCGTGAATTCGCGCGGCTCCCGGGTCGCGTCGAGCACATGAAAGTTGTAAATTCGAGAATTCATGGCCACCTTGAAGCCGGTGTACTGAATATACATGCCGCCACCCTCTTGCTGCCTGTGAGCGCTGACCCTTGCAAGTAGCGCTGAGCTTTAGCTCAGCACTTACTTGGCTGCGGCGACAGTTGGCTCTGGCGTTTTGCCCGTCAACACCTTCCGCAAGTCTCGCATGTGCTTCCGCAGGAGAGTTTTGCGGTACTGCTGCCGCCCGAATCTGGCCTTGTCACCGTTTCTTTGAGACATAGTTCCCTCCCGGACAAGCGCTGAAGACATATAGGTGGGGCAAGCGTGGCTCCCACCGGGCCTCAATCCTCAGGCTGCTCGCCGCGCAGCGAGAAAGTGGCGCTCCCTGGGTTTCGCCCCAGCCGGGCGGTTTCAGATAACCTGAAGCGGTTCAGATGACCTGGAAGGCGAGGGGAGAGGGCCCATCTTCTTAACCATTTTAGGTAAATTAACTTGATTTGTCAACCGAAATCTGGCACTGTCCAGAATAACATTATTACCGTTGGTTAAGTCCAGGAGAAACCCCATGGATCTGGCTCTCGTCCTCCGGCAGCGCCTCGAACAGTTGGACCTCGAACAACGGAGTCTGGCGGCTGCCGCGCAAGTCACGGAATCCTACATCTCCCAGTTGCTCTCCGGGAGAAAAGCTCCTCCCGTTCCTCCCCGGACGGATATTTATGACAAGCTGGAACCCTTGCTGAAGTTCCCGAGAGGCGAACTCGCGCGCATGGCGGAACTCCAACGCCAGGAAGAATTAAAGAGAAAGCTGGTGGCCTCGCCGGCACCGCTGTTCAAGGAGGTTCGCGAATTAGTCCTTGGCAAATGCCCACCCGACAAGAAGAAACAGGTGCGCACCATCTTTGAGCAGCAACCCTTCGGCGAACTTGAACGCTTCGTGACGCAGAAGCTTCTGGAGGTGGCGAAGGGAGTCGCCAAGAAAGAACTGGAAAACGAAAAATGGTTGCGGCAGGTGGCTCGACTCAGTCGTCGCAGCTACGAACAAATGCGCGTCACCATTCTGGAGTTTCTGGATGAAGATGTCTTTAACCTGTCACCCCAGAACTGCGTGGCCTTTTTGCAGCCGCTCATTCAATCCTGGGATATCGACCTCACGACTTTTGGTATGGACATCATCCTGAACCACCGGGTCGCCCCGGGACGTGCGAAGAAATTCGAGTACGTGGAAAAGGAGCCTGAGACCACTGACAAGGAAGAACCCGGGCTCACCGCTTTCCTCCAGAATGCTTCCCTGAGCCGCGATGCAAGCGCGGAAGAGATCGAGTTTCTAAGGAAGCTGCGCTTCAAGGGGAAAAAACCTACCGCACTCTATTATTACCGGGAGATTCAGAACCTGAGAGACCCCCTCCATTTCCAGGCTCCCTAACGGCCAGCGGCGCCGGAAAGCCCGCGTAGCGGGTGTCATCATTTGGCCCATGGCGCCTGAAGCTGTGAAGAAATCGGCGTCGCGATTTGTAGCGACGGTCTATGACCACGGCTGTCCAAATTAGCGAACGCTTCGAGGGGTCAATGCGGCTCTGCCGCCTGCTGTCATGAATACAACACCAAAAATAAGGATTCTTCTTCCCTCTCCCCCTTGGGGGAGAGGGGGGACCGCAAGGCGGTGGGTGAGGGGGTCAGCACCCACATGCATGCACGGGGTCAAGTTGGCATGAGGCGCTACGGTTTTGACCCCCTCACCCGGCCCCGTCGGCTGACGGACTGGAGAAAGCGCCGGTGGCGGTCCACCCTCTCCCCCAAGGGGGAGAGGGGAGTGAATTCAACCCCTCCCGCAGCCGAGGGGGGAGCAGGTGTAGCGCGAACCTGTTTTGTAGGTGCGCGGCTCGTTCCCTATGGGCAAGGAAAAGCTTCTGCCACCGGTTCCAAACTTCTGCTTTCCCTCCCCCATTTAATTGTGGATAATGTCACGCCTGGGGCTTGTCTTTTCTGGTTCTGCGCCCAATTTAGAAGATGAGGTCTTTATGGGTAACGATACTCAACCGCAAACGTTCATTCAAAAGCGCGTCGCTTCCATCGACGCGCTGCGTGGATTCGACATGTTTTGGATCGCGGGGGGAGAAAGAATCATCCACGCGCTTTACAAGGTGTGGCCCGGCGCGGCCACCCGGGCGCTCGATACGCAATTCGAGCACATGCCGTGGGATGGCTTCCATTTCTACGATCTGATTTTTCCCCTCTTCCTCTTCGTGGTGGGTGTAGTCCTGCCCTTTTCACTCACGCGGCGCATGGAAGAAGGAGCGGATCGCCGCCAGCTTTACCGCCACATCGTGCAACGCTTTCTGCTGCTCTTCCTGTTTGGCTTGGTATACAACCGGCTGCTCGACTTTAACATTCACAATCTGCGCATACCCGGCGTCCTGCAACGCATTGCCATTTGCTACTTGATTGCCGCGCTGGTGGTCATGAACACCGGCATTCGCGGCCAGGCGATTGTGGCGGGCAGCATTTTGATCGTCTACTGGCTGATCATGAAGCTGGTCCCCGTCCCCGGCGTCGGAGCTGGCGTGATCACTCCGGCAGGCAATCTGGCGGGTTACCTGGACCGCCTCATCATTCCCTTGCGATTTTGTTGTTACCCTTTCGGTGACAATGAAGGTCTGCTCTCGACCTTCCCGGCCATCTCCACCTGCCTGCTGGGCGTGCTGGCCGGGCATTGGCTGCGTTCCGGCAAACACACTCCGAATCGCAAGGCGTTAGGACTGGCAGCGGCGGGCGTCGCGAGCCTGTTCGTGGGCTGGGTGTGGAGCTTCAACTTCGCCATCATCAAAAACATCTGGACGAGTTCTTATGTGCTCTGGGCGGGCGGTTGGAGCCTGCTCCTGCTCGCGCTCTTCTATTGGATCATCGACGTGCGGGGTTATCAGCGCTGGTCGTTCTTCTTCAAAGTGATTGGCATGAACGCCATCACCATCTATCTCGCCGACCGGTTCTTTGATTTTGGGGTCATCACCAATGTCTTCTTGCACGGTCTCCGGCCAGTTTTTGGCCATCTCGACCCCCTGATCTGGAGCTGTAGCGTGATCTTCACCGGCTGGCTGTTCCTGTATTTTCTCTATCGGCAGAAGATATTCCTGCGGGTGTGACAACGCATCAAGACGAGGGGGGCGTATTCCCGTACCCCTGCTAGCCCCAATGCTGTTAGGGGGAGAGGGAAGAGAAATTCTTTGTTTGCCCTCGCCCATTGGGGGAGAGGGGGGACCGCAAGGCGGTGGGTGAGGGGGTCTCGCGCGATCAAATTGATGAATGATTTCCTAAGACCCCTTAAGTGAACAGTATTGCTGCTAAAACCTCACGCCAACCACCAGACCTGATAGGGGCGGAGTCTGGCGTGGCTGGTCACGGTTGTTTCCGACAGGCGATCTGCGCCAGAACGCGCAAGCTGCACCGGCATTTCCTGCCCCGTGGTATTAACAATGAATAGACTATTATCCGCGTGCGGAACCGCCACTACCCCTTGCGGCGCCGGCGCTGCGAGGAAACTCCCACTGTCCAGAACGAGCTGTTTGATCAGGCGCAACAAGCTGTCGGTCTCCGGCCAGAAGCCTAACTTGACGGCCACGCCGCGGCCGAGTTTTCTCTGAGTTGCAGCGGGGCGCCCATCGAGAAGAGCGTCGCCGCTCTTGAAGGTGGCAATCGTCTCTGCGGGGGCGTCCACTTCCATGAACTCGCAGTAGCCATCAAGGCCGACCGCCGACAGGCCGCTCAATCCCCCGCCTTTCCATTCCACCTCAGGATCCACTCTTGCCGCCGTGGACGGCGAACCGAATCCAAACGAATGTTCCCTTGCCGGCGAACTCGCCGAACCCATCCACCGGATAGTGCGTACCAAGCCTCCGGTTAACTCGCGCAAGTTCGCGGCAAACCCGTCACCGCGGAATATGCCATCCTTGTCCATGTAGGAAGTGAAGGGTGTGATGACCACCACGCCCCCACCCTGCGCGAATTCGCGGAGAGCGTCCGTCACTTGCGGGTCGTCCAAGGCGGTGGCGGCGGGTATCAACACCAGCGAGTACTTCTTCAGATTTGCCGGCGCGGCGGCGGTCGCCAGATTCATGCTGTCCACGCCGATTCCAAGCCGGTGCAGCGCGTCGAAGCATTCCGGCAGCACCGTAAGACTGGAGGGGATGTGCGGGTAGATTTCCAAGGCCGCGCGCTGGTCAAAGTCGGTGAGAACCACGGCCGTGGCCTTCACCGGGTTGTCGATGAGATGCTTTCCCCATTGGGCATAAATCTTCCCCAACTCGACGGCCCAATCGAAATCCGGCTCGGGATGGCCCGACCAGTCGAGTAGCCCTCCCCAATGCGGCCAGTGGCCACCCCGCCAGCGGTTACCGGTCCAGTAAAGCAACCCGCACGTTCCAAGGGCCGCAGCTTCCAGTCCCCACATGAGAAACTGTTCGCGGGTTGGAGAGGGATTGGAGATGTGCGTGTCACCTGTTACTCCAAAGCGGTTTTCCGTGGTAATGAAATGTGTCCGTCCATAGGCCGAGCGGTGCATATCTTGATGCCAGGCGAGGTTCGTCCAGAACTTTTGATTGTCGTCCCGGGGTTGATAGTCGTTCAAACCCGCAATGTCCATGCTGTAGGCGGCCTGGGGATCGTCCGCTACAGCGTGCCATCCGGTATTCCAATCCGTCAGAATCCACTGCTGAACTCCCGCTTCCCGCAACGCCTCGGCTTGCATCACGAAGAAATTCAGGAGAACGTCTCGCCGGAAGTGGCGGTGCGCCAAGGTCAGCGCCGCGATCTGCGCGCCGCTTCCTTCCACCCCCTCGCCGGGTTGAGGCACCGCGTCGAGCGAGTCAACCTTCATGCCCCAACTAACCAAATCGAGCCGGCGGTTAAACTCTTCCGGCGTCTGATAGGTTCTCCTCAGCCAGTCCTTCCAGGCTCGTTCGCACGCGGGGTTGTAACAGATTCGTTTGACGCTGCCTTCCTGCTCGTTTCCCAACTGCCAGCCGATGACCGTGGGATGGTCTTTGAACTCCTTACCGATGGCGAGAATGTATTGGCGCAGGGCGTCGCGATATAAAGGATGGTTCAGGCAGGGCGCATGTCGAGCCATCGGATGCGCTTTCACTCCGGGGTGAAGCTGAATGAGTATCTCCGGGCTCCCCGCCGCCAGCCATTGCGGAGGAACATAGGAGCCGGTTCCCAAGATGGCTCGCATTTTCCTCTTTTCCAGGCCGTCCAGGAAATGCTTTAGCCAACCGAAATCATAACGCCCGGAAGCCGTCTCGAGATTTCCCCAAGACGACTCGGAAACGCGCACACAATTCATCTGGGCCTGCTGGAAGTGATCCAGCATGGCGTTCCATTCGTCGCGGGTTTGCAGTTCCGGGTAGACGCTCGCGCCAAAAAAGAATTCGCGGATCGCTTGCCGCGACTTCGGCACGGCCTTCGTCGACCTGGCGGCTGCCTCACGGGGGAATTCTGTAGCCGCTGGAATCGCGAGGAGCGCTTCTCCGACTACAAGCTTCCCGGTGTTGGACAGGAATTCCCTTCGAGATGGATCAGGGTTCTTGGGCATGGGATGGATTCACTCCGTCACGCGGTTCCAGTCCTCCGCGAGCAGTCCGTAGACCTCGATATCAAGGAAGCGGTCGTCGAAGGCTTGGGCCTCGCGCAACACACCTTCTTTCGAGAAGCCGAGCCGTTTGGGGACAGCACAACTCTTGGCATTACCGGTGGGGCAGCGGATCTCAATGCGGTGGAGCTTGAGTTCGCAAAACAGGTAATCAACCAGGGCGCGGCACGCGCCGGTCATCAAGCCTTTTCCCTGGCAGCTTTCACCCAACCAATAGCCAATCATGGTGGAGCGGTTTTCCCAATCGATGTTACCTGCGCCAATGACTCCCGCCAGGCGGCCTTGCCACCAGATGCCCAGGGTGAATCCGCCGTTCGCGGCCAATTGTTCGAGCGACGACTTGATAACCCCTTTGCAATCGTCGAGGGATTTCTGCACGTCCCATTCCGGCAGCCAGCGGCGCAGGTAGGAGCGGTTGTGCTCGATCAGAGCGAACAGTTCGTCCGCATGATGGTGCTCAAGCAGCCTTAGTTCCGCGCCTTCGGCGAAGGAATGGGTCAACATAATCGGCATCCAGCGCACTGCTGGCAATTAGGAAATGGCTGCTGTTTCAGGCCACGGCATCGGCTTCAATTTCCACCAGCATTTCGGGATCGATCAGGCGAGCCACGCCGATCAGGCTGGTGGCGGGGTAAACTTCGCCGAAGAATTCCACGTGGGCTTTGGCGACTTCCTCCCATCGATCGATTTGGGTCACATAGATGCGGGTGCGGACCACGTGTTCCAGACCTAATCCCAACCGCTTCAGGGCGTTTTCGATATTCCGGATGGTCTGCACGGTCTGCGCGTACATATCACCGGGGGCCAGCACTTTGCCGGAGGGATCGGTGCCCGTGGTGCCGGAAACATGCACGACGTCGCCCACTTGCACGGCGCGCGCGTATCCCACTTTGGGTTCCCAGGGGGTGCCGGAGAAAGTCTTGTTCCGCTTGATTTTCATCTGTAGGCCTCCGAATTCAACTTCGCAGCGATCAGCAAATCACTGCGGGGTGGGTAGGGGGTCAGTTTGCTGTAGCGGCGGTCTCTGACCGCCGGAGTCTATTGAATCAAAAGCCGGCGGTCAGAGACCGCCGCTACAACTGACCCACTACCGCGGGGTGCGTGCGCTTGCTAAGACTTTTCAAAGTAGCGTCGATGGGCGCGCGCGGCGAGGGCAAGGCGTTGCCGGCGCCTTACCAGCGCCTCGCGATAACGCCGTTTTTCTTCCTGGGTGTGAGCAATCAGGGGAGGGACTGCTTGCGGTTTTCCTGCGGAATCGAGGGCCACATAGGTCACGAAGGCCGAACTCGTCTGTTGCCTCTCGCCCGTCAAGTAATCCTCCCGGTACACTCTTACTTCCACTTCCATGGACGTCCGAAAGGTGCGGGTGATGTGGGCGCGAAGAACCACCAGTTCACCCACGCGGATGGGATAAAGGAAATCGAGATTGTCCACCGCCACCGTCACCACCTGGGAATGCGCGTGGCGATGCGCCGTTATCGCTCCGGCAATATCGATCAGGTGCATCACCTTGCCGCCCAGCAGGTTTCCCAGGGGATTGGTGTCGTTGGGGAGCACCACCTCCACCATCTCGGCGGCAGATTCAGCAACGGCTTTCCCTGGGAGTTTTGCCATGTTGTTCAGTCTTCAGAACGTTGAGCCGCGGTGCGACACAAGCCCGCGTGATGAAGCACTCAGAGGAAGAGCGAGCACATCCGCGTTCTGCTTCGTTCGGGGACAGGCCCGCTCTCGTTCGAAGTCTCGGAACCAGAGCAAGATCGGAACCGTGCCGCCCTCGCCCCCAAGGACACCGACCAGTCCGCCCGAAAACTTTTGCCTTGCCTGGTTCGTCCGCCTATACTATGCGAGCCGGTGGGGCGTTGCAACCGGAATCAATCAATTTTAGATTTTGGATTTTCGATTTTCGATTTGTGACCCCTGTGAGGGTGGGAAGATGTCCCCGGAAGCCGAGAAGACCCGGCGCGAGTTCCTGGAAGAGGCGCTGCGCCAACATCCTGATAACACTTTCGCACGGTACGGACTGGCGCTGGAGTTGGCGAAGAGCGAACCCGCTGCCGCCTGGACCCACTTCGAGTACCTGCTCCTGCACCATCCCGAGTACTCGGCCACCTATTTCCAGGCTGGCATGTTTCTCAGGAAGCAGGGACGGCTTGCTGAGGCACGCACGGTGCTGGCCACGGGGGTGGAAGTCACGGGTCGCCAAAGGAAGCAGCACGCCCAGGCAGGACTCCAGGCTGCCTTGGATGACCTCAATGAAAGGAATTGAGTCATTGATTCATCGGGTCATCGGGCCATTGAAGGAATTGGGTCATCGGGTCATTTGGCCATCTGGCCATTGGATCATGGGGCCCTTGAGTGATTGGCTCTTATTGAATCTCGCATAATACAGTGACAATTAGGTCAAAAAGAGAGGCCGGCGTGATGGAGGAAGGCGAAGGCGAGTTGCTGCGATTGGCGGACTCGGGCCATGCCCTGGCGGACGGCCCCGT
>JBEKAD010000326.1:0-6394 GCA_050018435.1 Terriglobia bacterium | reverse complement strand
CGCATGCGGTTCCCCGTATCCTGGGGGGACTGGGAGTGAGCATCCTCACTACGCCGCGCGGAGTTCTGACCGGCAAGGCCGCCCGCAAGGCGGGAGTGGGGGGGGAAGTTCTCTGTAGCGTGTCCTAAAGGGGTGAGTCCGGGGTCCGACGTTCGGAGTCCGGAGCGGGAAAGCGAGTTGGAGGTTCGATTTCCGAGCCTCCGGCGGAAAGACCGAAGAGACTAGGCGGATCGGTTCCGGGGGCGAAACCCCGGCTGCTGAAGTCCGAACTGACAGACGGAACGTGATGCTACTATGTCGAGAATAGGCCGAAAGATAATTGCTTTGCCCGCGGGAGTCACCGTGCAGACCGAGGGACCGTCGTTGGCGGTGAAGGGGCCCAAGGGAACTTTGCGGATTCCTCTTCCCCAGGGAATCCAGCTCGAAAAGCAGGACGGCCATTTGCTCCTGAAGCGTGAAGGGGACGAACAGGCGGCTTTGCATGGGCTGGCTCGAAGCCTGCTCGCGAACGCCGTTCAAGGCGTGACCCAGGGCTTTCAAAGGCACCTGGACATCGTCGGTATCGGCTATCGCGCCGAGTCCAAGGGCAAGTCGGTGACGTTTACTCTGGGTTATTCGCATCCTATCGAGTTCCCGGTTCCCGCCGGGGTCGCCATCAGCGTGGAGAAACAAACGCATCTCATCGTCAGCGGTGCGGACAAACAACTGGTGGGGCACGTGGCCGCGAAGATCCGCGGCTTGCGGCCTCCCGATCCGTACAAGAACAACGGTATCCGGTACACCGGCGAGCGCCTGAAGAAGAAGGTCGGTAAGGCGGCGGCGGCTGCCGGTGGTGCAGGCAAGCCAGCGTAGTTTGAGGCTGAGGAAAGCGGAGAACTCCTGATGTTACAGATCGTTTCCAAAGACGTGGCGCGCCGCCGGGTTCACGTGCGGATCCGCGCCCGGGTGAGCGGACGGGCCCAGACCCCACGTTTAAATGTTTTTCGGTCGCTCAAGCATATCTATGCCCAGGTGGTTGATGACACCAGCGGCCACACCCTGGTAGCGGCGTCAACGCGCGACAAGGAAGTGCGCAAGACGCTCAAGAGTGGCGGGAACGTCGCCGCGGCAAAGGTAGTGGGGCAGGTTCTGGCCCAACGCGCCATCGCCGCGGGAATTCCTGGCGTAGTATTCGACCGGGGCGGCTATGCCTATCACGGGCGCGTTAAAGCGCTGGCCGACGCTGCTCGCGCGGCGGGGCTGAAATTCTAGGGGATAGGGTGGGAGGAAGATTTGGCCAATCGGATTGACCCGAACGCGTTGCAGCTCAAGGACCAGGTGATCTCCATCAATCGCGTCACCAAGGTCGTCAAAGGCGGAAAGAACCTAAGTTTTGCGGCCCTCGTTGTCGTGGGTGACGGCGCCGGGATTGTCGGCTATGGCTCCGGCAAGGCGCGCGAAGTGCCCATGGCGATTCGCAAAGGGATTGAGTCGGCGAAGAAATCGCTGAATAAAGTGAACATTTCGCACGGTTCGATTCCCCACATCGTCACCGGCCATTACGGGGCAGGCAGAGTGTTGCTGAAGCCCGCACCGCCGGGACCGGGAGTGATCGCCGGGGGCGCGGTACGCGCCGTGGTGGAGGCGGCGGGGATTCAAAACGTGCTGACCAAATCCCTGGGCACCACCAACCCCCACAACGTGGTCAAGGCGACCATGGATGCTCTGCTCCGGTTGCGCGACCTGCAAGAGGTCGCTAATACCCGCGGCAAAGCTGCGGAGGAAATTTAGAAGGAAGCTGACAGCTAAGAGTGACTGTGGGCTGTCGGCTTCACAGAGGTTGAGGAACTGTGGCGGAAAAGACCCTCAAGATGATTCGGATTAAGTGGGTGAGAAGCGGCATCGGGTTCACCTACCACCAGAAGACCATCGTGCGGAGCCTGGGTTTGAGCAAGCTGAACCAGACTGTGGTGCGCCCCGATACCCCGCAGATTCGGGGAATCGTAGCCGCCGTGCCCCACCTGCTGGAGATTGTACCGGAGCCACCGGCTCCGGCTTGGGCGTCGGTAGCGGAATACACGGTTCACGCCCCAGCGGTGGCGCCCGCTGCACCCGCCGAATCCACCACGGTGGTGACAACGGAAGCTGTGGGCGAAGCGGTGGTAACGCAATCTGAGACCCCAGAAGTCAAATCCGCAAACGCGGGTCAAGAGAAAGAGCCGGCGCCGGAGGGAAGTGAGCCGGCGGAGGCGAGCAAGGAATAGGCTGAAGACATATGGCGACACACATTGGAACACTTCGACCGCCGGTCGGGGCCAACAAGCGCTCCAAGCGAATCGGCCAGGGAATGGGATCCGGACACGGGAAGACGGCCACCCGCGGCTCGAAAGGCCAGCGCTCGAGGGCGGGCATGCGCATGCGGCCGGGCTTCGAGGGCGGGCAGATGCCGCTCCACCGCCGCCTTCCCAAACGGGGCTTCACCAACATTTTTCGCAAGCATTACGCCGTTGTGAACCTGAAAGACCTTGAGGACTTCAAACCGGAAGAGAAAATTACACCGGAGCTGCTCGTCGCCCGCGGCTTGGTGAAGCAACTGGGCGCGGGACTGAAAGTCCTCGGCGACGGCGAACTGAAGTCGCCGCTGTGCGTTTCCGCACACTTGTTTTCCAAGTCCGCCCTGGAGAAGATACAGAAAGCTGGCGGGAAGGCTGAGGTCATTTCGTAATGCTCGAATCCCTGAAAAGCATTACCGAGATTCCGGACCTACGAAAACGCATCCTTTTTACCCTGGCGATGCTGGCCGTGTACCGGTTGGGGGCATTTATTCCCACGCCCGGTATCAATGCCGATGTTTTCGAACAGATGTTCAGCCAAATGGGAGGCTCGCTGTTTGGACTGCTGGCGATGTTTTCCGGCGGCAGCCTGCGGCGCCTGACGGTTTTTGCTTTGGGAATCATGCCGTACATCACGGCTTCGATCATCCTGCAATTACTCACGGTGGTTTCACCGCACCTTGAGAAGCTCAAGAAAGAAGGCGATCTAGGCCGCAAGAAAATAACCGACTATACCCGCTGGATGACGGTGTTCTTGAGCGCGTTCCAGGCTTTCGGCATTTCCATCGCCCTGGAGAAGCAGACGGCCTTGGGGGTCGGTCTGGTCAATCATCCGGGCCCTGCTTTCGTCTTCACCACCGTATTGACGCTGACGACCGGGGCGCTTTTTATTATGTGGCTGGGCGAACAGATCACCGCGCGCGGCATCGGCAACGGGATGTCGCTGTTGATTTTCGCCGGCATCGTGGTAGGGCTGCCGAGGGCCGCGGCCGATCTTTACGAAAGGGTCTTCGTCAATCACACCTGGAATCTGCTGGTGCTGCTTCTCCTGCTTGCTTTCATGGTGGCCATTGTTGCCGGCATCGTTTTCGTGGAACGCGGTGAACGGCGCATCCCCATCCAGTATGCGAAACGGGTGGTGGGGCGCAGAATCATGGGTGGGGTTTCCACCCACCTGCCGCTCAAGGTGAACAGCGGCGGCGTGATGCCGATTATCTTCGCGGTTTCCATTTTAACGTTTCCGCAAACGCTAGGTTTATTTCACCTGGATCAGAGCAGTATCATCCTTATCCGTTATCTCGGCGTAGGCTTGAGCTGGTTTTCCAAGGTGTTTGCCTACGGGGAGCCGCTTTACACGCTCACGTACGTCATAATGATTGTTTTCTTTGCCCACTTCTACCTTTCGATTGTCTACAACCCGGACGAGGTTGCCGATAACGTCCGCAAGCAGGGTGGGTTCATGCCGGGAATCCGGCCGGGCAAGCGCACCGCTGACTACCTGGATGATGTCCTGACGAAAATCACCTGGGTGGGTGGCTTCTATCTGGCCCTGGTGGCGCTCATACCTGAACTTATGCTGGCGGGGCTTCGCCTGAATCACCTTCCGTGGTGGATGGGCGCCGGATGGTTCGACTCCCACTTGCCGACATGGGTTCTGCACGGGCTGAACGTGAACTTCTATTTTGGCGGAACGTCCCTCCTGATCGTGGTGGGAGTGGCCATGGACACCGTGCAGCAGGTGGAAGCTCAGCTCATCATGCGGCATTACGAAGGGTTCTTGAAGAAGGGAAGGATCCGGGGACGGCGATCTTCTTGATGAGGCGTTAGGAGGTAAGTCATGCGAGCTCATGCTTTGATTTTTCTGGGAGCCCCTGGTGCAGGGAAGGGAACGCAGGCGCGGGAAGTCGCCAAACATTTTGGCATTCCACAGGTTTCTACCGGCGACATCTTGCGCGACGCTGTGAAGAAACAAACAGCGCTGGGATTGGCGGCTAAGGCAAAGATGGAAGCCGGTGAGCTGGTCCCCGACGAAGTGGTTTGCGGCATCGTGGAAGAGCGCGTCAACGAATCGGATTGTCAGAAGGGTTTCATTCTCGATGGTTTTCCGCGTACGACCGCGCAAGCGCAGTTTGTGGATCGGATGCTCGCCGCGAAGGGCCAAGGGCGGTCGCAGGTGATGGATATCGAGGTGGATGAGGAGTTGCTCTTGAAACGCCTCACCGGCCGGCAGACCTGTTCTGTGTGCGGAGAGATCTACAACATCTACTTCAGTCCGCCCAAGGTCGAGGGGATTTGCGATAAGGACGGTGGAAAGCTGCTGCACCGGGCAGACGATAACGAGGCCACCATCCGTCAGCGGCTGGAAGCGTACCATAAGCAAACCAGTCCTTTGATCGAGTATTATCGAGGCCAGGGGGTGCTGCTGGCAGTGGACGGCAATAAGGAGCCCGAGGCGATCGCCCGGGGGCTGTTGGATTATCTTTCAAAGGCATGATTATCTGTAAGTCATCGGCCGAAATCGAGAAGCTGCGGCGCAGTGGCAGGATGGTCCGGCAGCTTTTGGGCGAGATACGCGACCAGGTGCGGCCAGGGGCCACCACGCTTGACCTTGAGAAGTTCGTGGCCAAGCGGTTGAAGGAGCTAGGGGCGCGGCCCGCGTTCAAGGGGTATCGCGGTTATCCCTGCTGCTTGTGTGCGTCGATCAACGACGAGGTTATTCACGGGATCCCATCGGAACGCCGCACGCTCAAGGAAGGCGATATCGTCAGCCTGGATACGGGCGTGGTGCTGGATGGTTACTATGGCGATTCCGCCCTAACGGTCCCCGTGGGAGCCATCAGCGAATCCGCTCAGCGCTTGCTGAAGGTGACGGAAGAAGCGCTGGAGTTAGCGCTTGAAAAAGTGCGGTTGGGAAATCGCTTGGGTGATATTTCGGCCACCGTACAGCAGCATGCCGAGAAAAACGGTTACTCGGTGGTGAGGGAGTTTGTGGGCCACGGCATTGGCAAGGCGATGCACGAGGAACCGCAGGTTCCCAATTTTGGCCAAGCGGGCCATGGGCCCTTGCTGAAAACGGGCATGGTTTTTGCCATTGAACCCATGGTGAACGCCGGTGGGCCTGCCGTGCGCGTCCTCAATGATAACTGGACAGCGGTCACGGTGGACGGTGGGCTGTCGGCGCATTTCGAGCACATGGTCGCGGTCACCCAGAATGGACCCGACATCTTGACACGGTTGTAACCTAGCTGTCAGCTCTCAGCTATCAGCTTTCAGCTAAGGCACCAGGTGACTTTCAAGGACGAAGGGTTGGAAGGGGACGGCGGAAAGCCGATAGCTGAAGGCTGAAAGCTGAGAGCTAAAAAGTATGGCAAAGGAAGACGCAATCGAGGTTACGGCTACAGTGCTCGAAGCACTACCCAATGCAATGTTTCGAGTTGAATTGGACAACAAGCACCAGGTCCTGGCCCACATTTCGGGAAAGATGCGGAAGAACTTTATCCGCATTCTCCCCGGCGACAAGGTTGCGGTGGAGCTGTCTCCCTACGACCTGACGCGGGGCCGGATTGTGTTCCGGTATAAGTAGGTGATTAGGTCCCAGGTGCGAGGGACTAGGGAAAATACGAAGCTCGAAAATCGACATTCGAAACTCGTGGGACGAATACCGAATTTCCCATTTCGATTTTCGAGTTTCGATCGTGGTGCCAAGCACCTAAGACTAAACGAGGGTAATTTATGAAGGTGCGTTCGTCAGTACGAAAGATGTGCTCCAAGTGCAAGATTGTTCGACGGCGCGGAGTGGTGCGGGTGATTTGCGAGAACCCCAAGCACAAGCAACGGCAGGGATGATTCGTGCCGGCGGCACGCGCCTGGATTCTTCCGGCGTTGCGCCGAAGGTGAATGAGACGGGAGGGTTGAAATGGCAAGAATTGCGGGTGTGGATTTGCCGCCCAAAAAGCGCGCGGAAATTGGCCTGACTTACATCTATGGTATCGGCCGGACCCGGTCACTTTCCATTCTCATGCGGTCGGGCATCGACCCGGACAAAAAGATCAAGGACCTGACAGAAGACGAGACCAGCAAAA
>JBEKAD010000325.1:0-6436 GCA_050018435.1 Terriglobia bacterium | reverse complement strand
CAGAGTCGACGGGCGTGGTTGCACGTTCTGCGGAACGGGCGCAGACTTTTGTGGCCCGCCAGCACCTGGTTTATTCAGAGACTCAGTTGCGCGGGTGATCTGGTTGTCTCGACCAAACTGCGGCCAGCCGGCGTGCGTTCCCGGCTGTCTTGTCACGGGCCTCGCGGCCTGGACACTGACTGCGGTGTTCTGTCGTGAACCGACCATGCCCGGGCGCGTCGCGGGCGCCATCGAACCGGCACGTGTCGGCACGTTACCACCGGCTCGCTGAAGATTTGCCACGGGATTCATCTGCCCCGCAGGTAAGGAAGCGCGTGAAGCCGGCCCCGCGCTCAGGGTAATGAAATGCTGGTTATTTGCCGCTGCGGTCGGCAAGGCCGCGCGGTTCACGGGCCGGTTCAGCGGTTGCAGACTGGCCTTGGTGGGAGTGACGGGCAGCGTGCCCTGCATCAGGCTCCCCTCTTGCAGCAGGTCGATGTTCACGGGCTGGAGGTTGTGCGCAATGCGCCCGTTCGCAAAGTTCTGCGCGGAAACCGTCGTGATCGCGCTGCGCAAGTGCGCATTCGTCATGATCCCCTGCAGGTTCGTCCCATAGTTTCGTCCGGCAGGGTCGTTCAACCTGGGCGCGGGAACAGCGTTAAGGTTATTGATGTCTGCACTGTCGAAGCCTCGGCCGCGTCCCCACCAGGGGTTAAAGCGGTCACGCGGTCCCAACGGGCACCAGCCGATCGAGTCGAATCCCACGCCCGATCCAGACTCTCCATGGGGGCCGCCAAAACCGAGGAAGGCAACATAGCCCGGCCCCCAAATCGGGCGCGGGCCATCGAATCCCACTCCTGGCCACCAACACCAGTTGCCGTCATAGGAGAACCATCGGCCGTAATGGTACGGCGCCCAGCCCCAGGGCTCGTAACTCACCCACGTCCATCCGTAGTAAGGATCCGACACCCAGCGGCCGTTACGGTAAGGCACCCACCCCGCGTCAACATAAGGCGTCCAGCACCAGTCGTAGCCCGGTACCTGAACCCAGTCGCCGTAGCGATCGAGATCTTCTGATCCCGTGTAATAATGATTGGTGTATTGCCACGCTTGCGCGTCGAAGATGGCGTGGTCGCGGTCGTCATTCCAGCGATCCCAGTCGTCTTTGTCATTCGCTTTCGCCAGTTGGTACTCAGGATTGTCTGCACCCTTCACATAAATAACCTGACCCTTGTCCACGTTCATGCTGCCTTGCCGAGTAGCAACTTCCTCGCGGCCCCTGCAGACCGTAAGCTGAGCATTCTCCACCGAATTGACCTGGATGCGATAAACACCCTCGCCCAAGGGGTGAATCGCCATGTTGGGCGTGTCGATTTCAACGTCCGCCTCAGTGCCTTTGAAAACCGCAAAGTTCACTAATCCCGAAGCTACCTGGATCTGGGTGCGCGTGCGGGTCAGTTCCGCCACCTTGGCTTCAGCGCCCTGGTCCAGGCGCAAGACGTTGGCGTAGTCGAGTTGAAGTTCCGTGCGGGAATCCGGGCCGGTGGCGATGGTGTCGCCGCGCACCACGGGAGCGTTCGCCGTGGTCGCCACCCAGTCCTTGGAATCGCCGCGCATGGTGGAAACGTCACCTTGGACCACACTGATACGCGCCACTCCAGGCGCGGGCTCATCTTGAGCCTTCACCCTCTGCGGCCCAAGCAGCCCCAGGGTGAGGATTCCTAGCATGACAAAAAGAATTCGGTCTCGAATGACACACCTCGCGCCATCTTGCAAATTCGAGGTTTGGCCTTTCGGCTGCACCTAGGGCAGCAGGACGCTTTCCAAACCCGAGAAATTGTTAAAACTTTTTAACTAATTGAGGAAAGGAGTGTTAGGCAGGGCATTCGTCTTGGAGCCCGGAATGCGACACTAATTGTCCTGGCCAATTTCAGCCATGCGGTGGCCGATTACAGCCAGGGTTAAGAATCGTACAACGAGTAGCGCGGACCTGTTTTGTAGGTCCGCGGTTCGTCCTTTATTGAAAACAAAAAGCCGCGGACCTACCGAACAGGTCCGCGCTACACTTGCTCTTTCGGCTTAATGCTGCCCCTGCCCAGGAGGTGACCCGTGCTCTCGTCGCTTCCTGAACCTCAAAAAGAAAGAGGTTTCCCCTTTACCCCTTCTAGAAAGAAAAAACTCTTGAAATTGAAGAGAGAATCTACCCGCTCTGGCCTGAAAACCGGGAGACCGGAGGGCAGGCACGAGGCCACCCCTGCGTCTTGATCGTGTGGCGCGAGGTGTAGGGAGATCCGTCAACCGACGGACCGCCCCCTGGTTCCGCATTCACTATGCGGAACGCCGGGTAGGGCAAGCCCTACCCCTACTGGGTGATCGAGTTGCGCAAGGTGGGAAGCCAAGCGCGGAGATTACAGTTCGAACGGCGCCTGAGATTGTGTGACCCGGAGGTCGCCACGGCCAGTTCGTCTTGGGAATTGACCGTGGGCTCGTCATCGAAGGAAAAGCCCACGGTCACGAGAGCACTGACCGTGGCTGCCCGCTTGAAACCCCTCATTGCGAGGCTGCCACCCCGGCGGTAGAATGCAATGGAACGAAGGCGACCTACGTTTCGCCGATCAACCGTGCAGAGTATGCATTCATGTTACGTTCCCTCGTGCAGTGTACTCTTCTGATTCTATTTCTCGAATCGGTATTATTAGGACAGGGGGTTACCGATGGGCGCAAAACTTCTTTGCCCAGTCCCGGCTCTGCCTCGTCATCCCCGGCCGTGCCGTCCAGTTCTCCTCAACCTACCGTCTCTACGGTTCCCGACTTGGCTTCCGACGCTTTATCCGAAGCGATTCGTCATTACCTCCATGGCGAGTTTGATGCTGCCATCCAAAACTACAATTTGGTCTTGCAGAAAGACCCCAAATCTCCCGACGCATACGCGGGCCTGACACGCGTATACCTTAAGCAAAAGAAGGTGGAGGAAGCCTATGAAACTGTCACGAATGGCGTGAAGGTCACGGATGCACCGGTTGTGCACATTGCCCTGGGCGAAGTTTATTTCCGCCAAGGCAAGATCCCGGAGGCGGAACAAGAGTGGGTGAACGTCATCAACAAGGGGTACCCCAGCGCCCGCGCTTATTGGGGGCTGTCACGAGTGCGCACCGCGCTTTCGCTCTATCAGCAAGCGAAGGAAATGCTCGACAAGGCGTACGAACTTGATCATCAGGATCCTGATATTCAAAAATACTGGATCAACTCTTTGACCCGCGCAGAACAGATTCAATTCTGGGAGAAGTATCTTGCCTCCCCCACCAATGATGATGCTGAGACCCGCGCCGACATGCAGCACCACCTGGATTATCTGCGGGCGATGCAAAATCAGCCACATTATGCCTGCCGGCTGGTGAGCCATTTTCCTTCCACGGAGACGAAACTGCTTAGGATTTTAACGGACCTTACGCATATGCGGGGATACGCCCTCGCGGTATCGTTGAATGGGAAGAAGGGCAATTTAGTGCTCGACACGGGAGCAAGTGGCATCCTGATTGACCGGGGCCTGGCGCGGAAGGCAGGCATCACGGAGCTTTCCGAAACGGACATCGGCGGCATCGGAGACAAGGGACGCACGGGCGGCTACGTTGGCTTCGCAAGCTCCATCAAAATCGGCGAACTCGAGTTTCAAGATTGTAGAGTTAGCGTTATAGAAAAGCGTTCGGTGTTGGGCGATGACGGGTTGATCGGGGGAAACGTGTTCGGCGCTTTCCTGGTGGACATCGACTTCCCGAACGAAAAACTTCGGCTCAAACCGCTCCCCAAGCGGCCGAACGAAAACACTACGGAGGTGACGCTTCAAACCGGGAAGGAAGGCTCGGTACCCAGTGGGGACCAGTCATCCGGCAAAGCAGGGCCAGACCCGCGTGCAAAGTCCTCCCCGTCGGCGTATCACGGTCCCCGCGACCGGTATATTGCTCCCGAAATGCAATCCTACACACAGGTATATCGCTTTGGGCATGCTCTGCTGGTCCCGACGAGGATAGGAGATCTAACCCCACGGCTGTTCCTGCTTGACACCGGGGGGTCAATGAACCTGATGTCGCTGAAGGCGGCACAAGAGAGCACCAAAGTTCGCAACAACTCCCGAGTTCAGGTGCAGGGGCTGAGCGGTTCGGTGGCAAAGGTCTACAGTGCTGATAAGGCGGTTCTTCAGTTTGGTCACTTGCAACAAGAGGATCAAGACGTGACCACTTTCGACCTCTCCCACCTCAGTGATAATGTGGGCACCGAAATCTCCGGAGTTCTGGGGTTTACTACGCTACACTTCTTGGAGATCCGCATCGACTACCGCGACGGCATCGTCGACTTTATTTACAAACCCCACCCTTAAGTATGAGCGGCATGCGTGCGGGCATAGGTTGGGCTGCAAAGGGTAGTGGGTCAATTCGACATTGTAGCGGCGAGTTTATCCGTCAACTGACGGACCAAATGGCGGCGTAAAGCCGCCTCTACGGCAAATTGACCCCGCACCCTGCGAAGGGGGCCGCTTCAGTAAGCTTGAGTAAGTCCCGGGTCACGTGGTTTTCCCCATCGCCATCGGTGGCTCGATCTTCATTGTGATTTTAGGCGGGCGTTTCCTGTTTGGTGAGCGGCTGAACAGATTGACGACAGGCGGCGTTTCCTTTGGCTTGGCCGCTATCATACTTCTTGGCCTCAGTTGATTCAGGACGGAGAGAAAGGGGCATCCAAACATGACGGACAAATACTCACTCAACGCGGGGAATGCAAGCGAGGCGCTGATCCCTTACGAATGGCCGGGGTCATACTTTCTGGGAGAGGAGGAATTGGCCGCCGCGACGACCGTCTTGAAGGCGCGAAGCCCCTTTCGCTTTTATGGTCACGATTTGCAGGGCTATGCAGACCGTCTGGAGAAAGCGTACTGCGAACGGCTGGGAAGGAAATACGCGCTGGCCGTCAATAGCGGCACCTCGGCTCTCTCGCTTGCCATGAGCGCGCTGGGCATTGGCCCGGGGGATGAAGTGCTGCTCCCTGGCTACCTGTGGGTCTCGTGCATCGCCGCGATCATCCGGGCGGGGGCGATTCCCCGGCTGGTGGATGTGGATGACACCTTCTGCATGGACCCCGCCGACCTGGAGAGAAAGATCGGTGCCCACTCGCGCGCCGTGCTGCTCGTTCACATGAGCGGAGCGCCCGGAGCCGTGGACAAAATCGCGGCGATCTGCCGCGCCCGCAAGCTACCCCTGATTGAGGATTGCGCGCAAGCCAACGGCGCCTCCTTCCGCGGCAAACCCGTGGGTTCATTTGGCGACCTGGCGATCTTTAGTTTTCAACTCAACAAGAACATCACGGCGGGCGAAGGCGGCTTGGTGGTCTGTGATGAAGAAACCCTCTACCGGCGCGCCTGGGCCTGTCACGACCTTGGGTACCCCCGCAATTCCGAGGGCCGCTTGGATCCCACCGACCCGGCCTTGCAGCTTTGGGGACAGGGATCACGGTGCCCGGAACTATTGGCGGCGGTTGTGTACACCCAGTTGAAGAAGCTGGATATGATTACCGGGGCCATGCGCAAGGCCAAATACTCCCTGCGCAGCAAGCTGGAAGGCATCCCGGGCCTGGCCTTTCGTCGTATCCTTGACCCCGACGGTGACAGCGGGCCGTTCCTTCTGATGACCTGGAAAGACCGGGAAACTTGCCTGCGCGTTGTGGGGAAGACACGCGCGGCAGGCGTCCGAACCGGCAGCCTCGGAATCAACAACGTCCCCATGACCGAGTGGGGACTGCACATCTACTACAACAACCTCAGTCTGGTGGAAAAACGATCCCTGAGCACTGCGGGCCGCCCTTGGACTGACCCGTTAAACGCTTTTGCCGCGAACTATGAATACAAGAAAGGAACGCTGCCGGTGCTCGACGACCTGATCGAGCGTTCCAGCCTGCTTTCCATCCCGCCGACGCTGAGGCCGGAAGCGATTGACGCCATCGGAGCGGAATTTGCGCGGGCCGCCCGGTTGGGGTGACCACCGCCCCCCACTCCGCCGCAGCAAGCACGCGGGGCGCTAACCCGATTGGTAACGCGAAAAGAATTCCCAGAGCGAGAAAGTGAGAAGCAGCATGAGCAAGGACAACCAAGAAATCATTCTGATCACGCGGGCCGACGACATGGGCTACACCCATACGGGAAATCTTGCCACGATCGAATGCCTGCGCAACGGGATCATCCGGTCGGCCGCTATCCTGGTCATCGCGCCCTGGTTTGAAGAAGCGGCCAAACTGACTTGCGAGAATCCCGATCTTTGCTTTGGGGTGCACCTCGGGCTTATCGGAGAATGGCGGGGCTACCGGTGGCGCCCGGTGTTGCCCTATTCCGCAGTCCCAAGCTTGGTTGACGAAGACGGTTTCCTCTGGCAATCGCCGCGCGACTTCTGGAAGAACAATCCCGACATGGCTGAGG
>JBEKAD010000324.1:0-6474 GCA_050018435.1 Terriglobia bacterium | reverse complement strand
CTCCTGCGCCGGCGCAAGATCGCTTACACCACCGTCATGACCATGATGAACATCCTGGAAGAGAAGGGCTACCTGAAGAAACGCGCCGAGGACAAGGCCCACGTTTACCGGCCCGCCCAAGCCAAAGCCAAGGTCATGCGGGCGATGCTGGAGGATTTCGTGAGCCGGGTGTTCAACGGCTCGGCCGAGCCCCTGCTGGTACAGCTCGTAAAAGACCGGCACCTTTCGCCGCAGGATTTGGAGAAGATCGCGCGTGCCATCAAGGAGAGCGCATGAGTCCGCCACTCTGGTTTGCCGACTTTCTTGCTTACTGCCTACAGGTCATTCTGCTGGTGCTGGCGGGCACGGCTCTTCCCGCGTTGTTTCGCTTGCGCGCACCACGTGTCCTGCTGGCGTACTGGCAGGGGGTGCTGGTGGCTTGCCTGATGCTGCCCCTGCTTCAGCCGTGGAAGTCTCCGGCCGTCGCTATCCCCGTAGCGGACGGGACGGTGTCGATCAGTTTTCAGGGTGTACCGGCGGGCGCGGCAGAGTTGCACTCTTACCTCTATCTGCTGATTGTCGGCGCGTTGCTGGTGGGAATGCTGGTTCGGCTGGCGTGGTTGACGCTGGGCCTGGGAAGGTTGCGGGCGATTCGCCGGGCGGCGCAGGCGTTTGACCCGCTGCCCGACTGCGTGCGCGAACTCGAGCTGCGGCTCGGCGTTTCCCCCGCCTGGTATATCTCACCAGAAATGGAAAGCCCTGCCACGTTTGGCATTCGTCCTCCTTCCATTCTTCTCCCGGAACGCTTCCCCACCCTGAGCGAAGCCTTTCAGCGCGCCATTGCCGGGCACGAATTGTTGCACGTCGCGCGTCGAGATTGGATTCTCAACCTGGTAGAGGAGCTCATTCTCACGGTCTTTTGGTTTCATCCTGCCGTGGCCTGGGTGGTGAATCGCATTCGTCTCAGCCGCGAACAAACGGTTGACGCGGAAGTTGTCCGCCTGATCGGCGCGCGCAAACCATACATGAGCGCGCTATTGGAGATTGCCAGCGGCGGCCCCGGCCCCGCACTGGGAGCAGCGCCGACCTTTCTGAAGGAACGTCAGCTTGCGCAGCGAATTGAACTGTTGGTGAAGGAGGTCACCATGTCGAAGGCGCGTCTTTTCACATCGCTCACTGCAATCATTGGTTTGTTGATTCTGGCCGGAGGGGTGGGCGTTTGGGCGTTCCCGCTACGAGCGCCCGCGCCGGCCGGCGCTCAAAGGAATGTAGGTCTGCGCGTGACGGTCAACAAGGACGGCAGCGTCTCGACGGAGAAGGAAATTCCGCCGTTTGTATCCACTGCCATCCAGCCGGTCACGGAAGTGAAGCCGGTCTATCCCCCGACGGCGAAGCAGGCCGGCATTCAGGGGAATGTCAGGATGCGCGTCACCATCAACAAGGACGGCAGCGTCATGGACATCCAGGCGTTGAGCGGCGACCCGCAGCTCATGAAAGCGGCGCTTGAGGCCGTTCCGCAATGGCGCTACGCACCGAGTAAAGAGGTTCGCGTCACGATTGTGACCATCAGCTTCCTCCTCGATAGGAGGGGCGCGTCCCCACCGGCCCGGCCGGCAGCAAAGGACCTTCCGCCGTTTGCAACCCCGGCGCTCAAGCCGCTCAGCGCCATGCGGCCGGTCTACCCGCCCGCGGCGAAAGCGGTCGGCATTCAGGGCAACGTGACGCTGCGGGTTACCGTTGAGAAGGACGGCAGCGTCTCCAATGTGGAGACTCTGATCGGCGACCCGCAGCTCGCCCAGGCGGCTATAGAGGCTATACGTCAGTGGCGCTACCCGCCGATGGAAAAGCCTGGCATTACGGATGTGACTCTCAACTTCTCCCTCCCCAAGGGTGATAACGCGGATAATTTCGTCACGCCGCCCATGGCGATCTACAAGCCCGATCCGCCCTATACCAAGGAGGCAAGGGCCGCAAAGCTGCAAGGCAGTGTTTGGCTACAGGTCATGATTGCCGCCGATGGGACGGTGAGCGATGTGAAAGTTACCAAACCCTTCGACAAGGGTCTGGATGAGAATGCGGTTCGGACGTTGAAGACCTGGAAATTCCTGCCGGCCATGAAGGCGGGGAAGCCTGTACCGTCCAAGACCATGGTCTCGGTTAGCTTCAAGATCTTTTGAGCCAGGCGGGGGCGGCCGATTTTCCCATGGCTTGCGAAGCTGTGAAAAAATAAACAATCCCATCCGTCAGCCGACGGACCAAGGCGCAAAGACATACAATCAACAACTGCTTTGTTCTCTTTGCGCCTCTACGACTTTGCGCCTTGGCGCGAAACGCTTTTGCTCGTCCGGGGATTATTTCACAGCTTCTTGCGCCCTGGGCTACGATCTTCCGCCCGCTACGCGGGCTACGATGCTGAGCAAGCAGGCTCGAAATAGTCCTTGACATTGGCTAACGGTTAGGCTACTATGGATTGGAGCGTGGGCGTCCTGCCGGCGCTTGGCGCCTCTCGGATTCTCCCACCACGAGAGGACAAAATACCGAGAGGAAAGCTGGTCACGGCCGACGGAGTGCGGCCCGGCATGCCTACACAGGAGATCGATTTTGTGTCTTAGTGGTGATGGCTGTTCCCGCACGGGCTGGGAGGAAAAAACCACCAAGGCGCCAAGGTGGGAGATTCCAATTTTCGGTAGTGGTGTCATTTGCGAGACACGGGCGCTCTCAGGTGCAGTCATTCCCGCGAAGGCGGGAATCTACTCCGAAAGCCATTGGAAATGCGCCGCTGACGGACTGGATTCCCGCCTTCGCGGGAATGACCGGTGTTTCGAGAGGGATCCGATTCCAAATGACACCACCAACCAATTTTCGTCAAGGTTGTCGAACCATCTGCTCCCGAGGGACTAAATAGCAGGCCGGGCTCCAAAGGCCGGCGCTACCAAAAGGCTGCTGATGGCCAGAATGTACTAGAAACAAAAGGGGTTAGCCGTGGGCAGAGAAGATCTTCAAAAAATATATGTCATTGAAATTAAAAGAGTTAATTCATGCCTGGGTGGCCCGGTTAGCAAAAAAGGGGGGGATTAAGAAATGAAGGTATTACCCAGAACGTATATGAAAACAAATGAGATACAAAATTGGCTTGGCTCAAATTCGCCCCCAGGCCAGAATGTTTATGATAAATAAGCCACTTATCCGTGTGAGGCCAGAATGTTATTGAAAGGGAAGGAGTAAGGCGTTGGACGGGAAGCCGATGAAAATTGATGGTTGACGCGGCCCGCAAGTTGCACAATGAACACCGCGTCGTGCGGCTGGAGGAAATTCGCTAGTGTACCGTCCCGCTTAGGGTTTTCCAATTGACAGGGTGGCGCATACATAGAAGTCAATGTATGCGCCACCCTTGGCAACGTGCGCTGCTGTAAAGAATTAGCGGGGACAGCACACTAGCACCACGACAGCCCGTAGCCTTGCTTGGTTCCCGCTACGCCCCGTCAGGAATGGCAGGTTCAGCGCTCAAGTTCTCTGGCCACCATCTGGCCTCCGGAGGTTCCCCTTGAGAAGATCATTCGTCAAGGCGATATTGACCGACAGCCACTTCTGGATCCCTCTTTCCGTACTCGTGCTGGGAGTGCTGTTGTTGATTTACGTCCACTGAAGAGGTAACGGAAACGCCAACACATTCAACGCCCACAGCCCGGTCCCTCCACGTTCTGGGAGTAGTGTGCGGCTTGGCGGCGGGCGCCTGGCTGGGTGGAGCGGAAGCGCCCACCAAGTTGGTAACCATCGGGCTCTCGCCCTTCCTGATTTCGCTCTGCATGGTGAGCGGCGTGTTCGTAGCCCGCTGGACCCTTCCGGTAGTCCTGAAGGGTACGACCTACGTTTTCCTTGACCTGCGGGAGAGAGCCCACTTGATCGTTTGGGCCATTCTGGCTGGCGCGTTGTGGGCCGTGGCCAACACCCTGACGGTTTTCGCGATTCGCGACGTGGGCTTGTCCATCGCCTTTCCCCTTTGGAACACGAATTCCCTGGTCGGCATCTTCTGGGGTTGGTTTCTGTTTCGGGAACTGCGCGGCCACGTTTGGAAAACCGCGGCCAAGGTGCTGGGCGGCGCCGGAGCGGTGGTTTTCGGCGCGACCCTGCTGGGTCTGGCTTCCGCGCACCAAGCCGGCGGCGCCCCGCACCGGCTGGTCACGGGAATTCTGTCGGCGCTCGGCGCGGGTCTCTTGTGGGGAACCATGTATATCCCTTACCGCAAGGCCTATCTGAGCGGGATGAATCCCCTCTCCTTTGTCACCGTGTTTACGGTGGGTGAGCTAGTGACCACGGTCACCCTTGCCTTGGTGTTTCTGGGCGGCGTGCGACCGGTGATGGAAACCCTGACGGCGGCACGCCCGGTGCTCTTCTGGCTGTTTCTCGGAGGATTCTGCTGGGTGGTGGGCGATCTCTTTCAGCAATACGCCGCCAAGTATATTGGTATCGGCCGGGGTATTCCCCTTTCCAACACCAACCAACTTTGGGGATTGGCGTGGGGCGCGCTGGTGTTTGGTGAACTGGTGAGCTTCGGAAAACCCGCCCAGGCCCAGGTCATGGCGGGCTCCCTGATCATGGTGGTGGGAGCGGTCGCCATCAGCAGCGCGGTGGCTCCGGAAAGCGAGCGGGCGGCCGTGCGCGAAGTGCTGGCGCGGGAATGCGACCGCTATGGATTGAATCTGGAAGTGACGGTCTCCACCCAGTTGGGGAAAGATCCCTTGGGAGCAGCAACGGGGGGGCGCCGCTGGTGGGACTTCTTGATTGTTGCCCTGGCTACAGGCACTTTCGCATGGCTGGCACGATACGCGACGCGACCGCCCATCACCATGGCCGGCGCTTGGATCGCGGTCCTCGTAGTCCTGATGCTGGCCTTGTTAGTCGGATGCGGCTGGCTCCTTTGGAAATACACCCGATTTTCCTGAAGGTTGCATTACGAAGGGCGATGAATTCCATGAGGGAGTGGCAACCGCGACGTGAGGCCGGCAGGTTAGGCCCCGAATTGGGGGCGATCATTCGAGAATCGATGCTGGATGGCGTGCGTAGCAAGGTACGCTGCGACGCCCACCAGAGCTCCCGCCACGGCGTCGGCGGCGTAGTGGTAGCGGCCGTAGACGGTGGCAAGCGCCACG
Source organism: Terriglobia bacterium (assembly GCA_050018435.1). GTDB lineage: Bacteria > Acidobacteriota > Terriglobia > UBA7540 > UBA7540 > Bog-366. Next base: position 1,345 of record JBEKAD010000324.1, on the reverse strand, counting down.
CTTGCCGCGAGGAACAGGAACAGGGCGCCGAGGAGCGGGGCTTGCTTGCGGACGGCCAACGCCACGGCGGTCACCGCCGCCACATGTCCGCTGGGAAAGAGGCAGGCTTGCACGCTGTAGTGATCGAGCAGCCAGAAGTTCCATTTGCGGAGCAGCGGCGCGACGTGCGGCCCCGGCACGTCAGCGAACAGCACGCGCGGTGGCGTGAGAGGAAAGAAAGGATACACGGCGTAGCAGAAGAGGGTGGCCAGCAGCACCGCGGCCCAAAAGGCGTCCATGGCGCGGTCACCGCTCGCGACGGTGGGCTCGTGGTGACCACAAAATGCTTGCACAACACTTCGGATGTAGCGCCGGCATCCTGCCGGCAAGTGCCCCGACAGGGGTCGGGGCGCTACGTTATCCACCCGATTGCTGGACCCTACACTGCCCGCACTCCGCTGGCGGGCAAAATGGACTGCGGCAACCCCCAGCGGCACCAGCGGGTAGCAGAGCAGATAAGCCAATTCCAGGTAGTGCTGGAGCCAGGGCGCTCCGGCTTGCAGCACGGCATGAACGAATTGATTTTGCAGCAAGACCCGGTCCCAGGGGATGAACACGTAATCCAGATGGTGGGCGGGATCGGGGGTGAGCAACAGACCCGACTCTCGATAGGCGACCAGGATCAACAATGCGGGGAACAGGTCCGCGGCGGCAGCAAGCCAGGGGGCGCGCTGGCGGTTTCGGCGGAGCGCCATCAGCGTGGCGAGTGTCACCGCGTTAAGGGTCATGATGATGCCGAGGTCGCGCGCGGCAAGAGGGAAGACGGACGCGGCGAGTGTGATGTAGGCGAAGAAAGCGAGGGCGACCTGTTCGGCCATGGAAAGACGGGTTCGCATGTCGAAAACCGACGGAATCTGCTGCACTCTGGCCAGTCTCACGGAGGTGGTTGCGCTCACGTTATCTGCTCCCGTTCAAGAAAGGCAGCGACGACTGGGAATCACCTTGGCGCGTCCGGCGCGGTTTGCAGCCGGTCTCGTCTGACGCCACCAGCCGGATATGAGCGTTTTCCTTGCCAAACCACCGCGCTACTTATCATATTGAAAATGAATGACTTGGGCAATTCCCGAGTTGCGGGATTACGCCTGCGGGATGTCGCCTTCACCCGTCAGGTGCAAGGAACGGCCGCCACCCTTCGTCACGCGGGTTCATTCATCTGTTAACACTACCGTAACATTTGGAGTGCTATAATTCCACCGTGCGTCAACGTATCATCATTATTGAAGACGAACGCGACATTGTAGAGCTGGTGCGGTATAACTTCCGCAAGGAGGGCTTTGAAGTCGAAGGGTTTTCCCGCGGCCGCGAC
>JBEKAD010000323.1:0-7739 GCA_050018435.1 Terriglobia bacterium | reverse complement strand
CTTGCACGCCATCTACGGTATGTTCAAACACCAGCAGGCCTACGACGGAACGAAAGTTTACCGGCTGCCGGACGCCCTCGCCCCGGCATCGTGCGCACCGGTTCGAACGGAGGCAGCGTGATCCCCCTTCGCAAAAAAAGCTTGAAACTTAGGCCTAAGCGCCAACGGCGGTCAACTCCGGGACTCGCACACGCGATCCACAAAAAGCATAATACGTTATAAATATATAGCAGAGCATCGGCACCAGCATGGCCGCGGCCATGCTGTGGGTGAATTGGAAGATCAGTCCCATGGCCGGCGGGGCGCAGGCGCCGCCGATGATCGACATGATGATGATGGAGCCACCTAACTTCGTGTTCGGACCCAATCCCTTGATGCCGAGCGCAAAAATGGTGGGGAACATGAGCGACATGAAGAAACTGGTCATGAACACTGCGCCCACCCCCAGCCAGCCCGGAAACAAAACTCCTATGCCCACGAGTGCCGTGTTGATGATGCCATAAACCCCCATGAGCCGCGTGGGCGGGATGAATTTCATCAGATAGGTGGCCGTGAACCTTCCGACCCCAAAGGCCACGAGCGTCCCGGTGAGAAAATATCCTGCGATCTTTTCCGGTCGATGGGTGTAATCCTGAATGTATGTAATATAGTAACTCCAGGTTCCCACCTGAGCCCCGACGTAAAAGAACTGGGCGATGACCCCCTGGACGAAGTGGGGGTAATGGACGAGGTCGCGGGCTTTGCCATGCGATCGGCTATCGGCGGGTTCAGCTTCTTCGGCGACCTTGGGAAACTTGGTTTTCAGAATCAGCAGCGCCCAGAGAAAGATCACGGTGCCCAGAACCAGATAAGGATGGACCACCCGGAGCGTCTCGTTACGCAGATAGGTATCGTAAGTGCCTGCAAGCTTGCGGGCCGCAACTTGCTGTGGGTTTAGCTCCACGCCGGAAAAAATAAAGATGGTCCCCACCAAGACACCCGTAACCGCGCCCACCGGGTTAAAGGCCTGAGAGAAATTGAGCCGCCGTTCCGAAGTTCGGGGGTCGCCCAACAGAGCGATAAAGGAGTTTGCCCCGGTTTCCAGGAAGGATGCGCCACTGGCGATGACGAAAAGGGCAAAGAGGAAGAATCCATACTGCCGGCCCAGCGCCGCCGGCCAGAAGAGAAAAGTCCCGGCGCTATAGAGGAACAGACCGATCACCAGTCCGCTTTTGTACCCAAATCTTCGCATCACCAAGGCGGCGGGCACGGCCAGAACAAAGTATCCCATGTAGAATGCGGACTGGATCAGCCCTGCCTTGAAGCGAGTAATCTCAAACGACTTCATGAACTGTTTAATCAGAATGTCATTCATGTTGCTGGGAATGCCCCAAAACAAGAAGAGGGCCGTCACCAGGAAAAACGGCACTACATTCCCCGCCGCAAACAGTGGAGGGTGCTGATCTGAGTTGGCGTTCGCATTCCGCGTGGGCATAAGTGAAGCTCCGATTTCGAAGATAGCAGACTCTGTAGTTTTATTCTGGAAAGTTAGCCCTAAGTTTCCAGATCCTTAGTATCGAGTGTTCCCGCCAGATAGAGACGCTCAAAAATCGCGGCGGTCTCGCGGATCCCGTCTTCCAGCGGCGTACGATGGACGCCCGCCAAATCCTTGTGCAGAGCGCTATCGTCAAAGTCGTACGAGACGGGCAGCGGGTTGCCTTCCGCCTTAATCAGCGTTCGGGAAAGCGGCAAAATCCGTTCCAGGATAGTCAGGAATTCATGGACCTGCATCACGTCGCCGCGCAGGGTGTAGACCTTTGCGCCGGTCAGGCCCGCTTCCGCGCAGCGGATAAAAATGCGGGCGGTGTCGCGAACGTACTGCAAATCCGTCCCGCCGGTGTAGCGAATCGTGTAGGGCTGGCCGGCAACGGCGGCTTTGATGGCCTTCGTGGGGCCGGAGGTCATTCCCCGATCTCGCCCGACGCCGTAGACGGTCCCGGGGCGAATCCCCACGCTGGAGAGACCGTCACTCAAAAAGTAAACCCGCGCATTTCCCTCATTGCACTGTTTATAAACACCGTAATGCGTCCCGGGCAGAAGGGGGGCGCCTTCCGGAACGGTGCCGCCGCCGTACGTTTCCTCCGGGCCGAAGACCGCCGCGGAACTGGCGTAAACGATGCTCTGGACCAGATCGCGCCGGCGCCGGGCCACTTCAAAGACGTTGAGCGTTCCCACCACGTTGATCATCGCACCGCGCAAAGGGTCGGCAGCGCAGAAGGGCACCTGGATTCCCGCCAAATGCAGCACGTGCGTAATGCCGTGACCGACGATGGCGCTTTCCACATCCTTGAATTGCGTAATGTCGCCCTGAAGAAGCTGAACGGAAGCCATCTGCTCCGGTGTTAGCAGTGCAGCCAGGCGCGCCGATTCCGTGTCGATGTCAAAAACAAACGGTTGGTCGCCGCGATCCACCAGTTCCTTGACGATCCAGGCGCCAATGAAGCCTTTTGCGCCCGTGATGAGAAATCGGTGGGCGGAATGAGGAACAGAACTGCCTTGGTTAGTTTGGGTCATGCTCTGGCATTATATGCGTTAGCGAAAGTGAGTCAACGACGAGGTGAGGGCATGGAACCTGAAAGGGCAGAAGGCAGTAGGCGGAAGGCAGTAGGCACAAAGCAGTAGGCAGTAGGCAGAAGACAGTAAGCCGGGGGGGCCTTGATTTGAATTTACTACCCTTGCCCCCTGGGGGAGAGGGTGGCGCGAAGCGCCGGGGGAGGGGGTCACAGCCCACTGCCTACTGCCTACTGCTTTCTGCCTACTGCCTACTCTCCACCTGCGGAGAACGAATCAGCAGAAGCACGCTGATGGTGGCCAGCATGGGGACCGTTGCCGCCAGAAAGAACGCGGGGTAGTATGAAAACTTATCCACGAGCCATCCCACCAGCAGCGTGAAGAGAGTTCCGGCTAAGCCTGCGCCGAGTCCGCTTACGCCGGTTACGGAAGCGACGACGTCCTGCGGGAACAAGTCGGAGGGAAATGTAAGGCCCATGGTTGACCAGCTCGCATAGCCCCACACGGCAAAACTGATCAAGAATAGCGCCCCGTAAGGGTTGTGAGTCGTGGCGGCGGGGATTCCCGCGAGAATCGGCAAAGAGCTGATGACGCAGACCCATTTCCGCGCGCGTACCACGGGCATGCCGCGCTTGATCAGAAAGCCGGAGGCGAAGCCCCCTGTGAAGTTTCCGATATCCGCCGCAACGAAGGGAAGCCACGCGAAGGCCGCAATCTGCTTGAGGCTGAACCCCCGCGCGTCACTGAGATATTGCGGCAGCCAAAAAACGTAGAACCACCAGATGGGGTCGGTCAGGGAACGGCCCAGTACGATCCCCCAAACATTGGATTGCTTCAATAGGCTCAGCCAGCGCCCAATGCCGCGCCGCGCGGAGGCGGTGTCGGTGTCGCGACCCGCCGCGATAAGCGTCCGCTCCTCAGTGCTCACGCGCGGATGGCGGTCCAAGGGGTGATAAACAGCGAGCCAGGCGATGAGCCAGAGAAAACCCAGGAGCCCGGACAGCACGAAGGCGTACCGCCATCCGAGGAGAATGGCAACCCAGGGCACGGTCAGAGCCGCAATCGCGCCGCCGACACTCGAGCCACTATCGAAAATCGCAACGGCTACGCCGCGCTCTTTAGCGGGGAACCACTCGGCGACGGTCTTACTGGCGCCGGGCCAGTTGCAGCCCTCGCCGATTCCCAAAAGAAAACGAAATACCCCGAAGGAAAAGAGGGAGTTCGCGAAGCCGGTCAGCATGCTGGTGACTGACCACCAGATGACCGCCAGGGCGAGCCCCAGACGTGTGCCTATGATGTCGAGGAGGACGCCACCAATCAGCCACATGCCGGCGTAGGAGATCTGAAATGCCGAGAAGACTCGGGAAAGGTCAGTGTGGCTGAGGTGCAACTCCTGAGAAATAACCGGTGCCAGCACAGAGAAGGTTTGGCGGCTGATGTAGTTGATTACCGTGGAGCCGAAGAGGGTCCAAACAATCCACCAGCGAATTCGCTTAGAAGCCATAGATAAGAAACTGCCACTTTGGTTTCGACCGGTCCCACTCTTACGAGAAATTCGCGGCACAATACCACACCGTGCGGAACTTTGTCAGCGCTTTTTGGCAAACAATGGCAAGGTTTCCGGTAGTGGTACAGTTTGATGTAGAGGCGGCTTTATGCCGCCAACTGGTCCGTCAGTTGACGGATAAACTCGCCGCTACAACATCAAACTGTACCACTACCAGGCTTCCGATTGCTTTGGAAAGCCTGCTTCAGATAGAGTAAGCAGCGATGTCGCGCGCCGCCCGCGTTCCACGCCGATATCCATTTTTTCTGGAGTCATCCCATGCGACCTGCAAAAGTGACCTTGATTACTCTCTTCGGCTTGCTTGCCAGTTGCCTGCCGGCGCTTGCCGAAAACGTCCGCGTCTGGCAGGGCGCCCTGGAGATTCCTACTTACCTGCTGGGCGCGGAAGACCCGAACCCACCGTTTCCTCTGGCGGACGCGCGGCGCATCTACCCGTACACCTTGCTTGATGATTTGACCGACCAGCGCGAGGCGAAGAGTTACAAAGCCGTGTATCTGGAGAACGAGTTTCTCAAGGCCATTGTTCTGCCCGAATTGGGCGGGCATCTTTATTCCCTGTATGACAAAGTTAATAAACGTGAAGTATTTTACCGTAACAATGTCGTGAAATACGGCTTGGTATCGTTGCGGGGTGCGTGGGTGTCCGGCGGTATGGAGTTCAATTTCCCCAACGGGCACACGGTGGTGACGGTTTCTCCTGTGGCCTTTACGACGATGCAGAATTCCGATGGCAGCGCCACGGTGGTGGTGGGCGACGTCGATCTGGTCACCGAGATGCATTGGGAAGTGGCGTTGACCCTCCGCCCCGGCCAGGCGCGGTTGGAGCAGCACGTGACGCTCTTCAACGACACCGGCCTAACCAATCCTTACTGGTATTGGGCGAACACGGCGGTTCCGGCTACCGACGACATGCGATTCATTTACCCCATGCGGGAAGCCAACCCTCATTCGAAAGAAGAGATTCGGTCGTTCCCGCTCCACGATGGCGTGGATTATAGCTGGTACAAAAACGTTCGCCAGCCCACCTCGCTCTTCGGACGCCAGGTCCATCGCAATTTCTTCGGGGCCTATTACGAGAAGTCGGATTATGGTGTTGTGCATGTGGCAGACTTCCGGGAGGTCTTGGGGAAGAAGACCTGGACCTGGGGAGTGGGCGACGACGGATTGATTTGGACGGACCTGCTTACCGATCACGATGGGCCTTACAACGAAATCCAAGCGGGCCGCTTCGAAACACAACTGAACTATGAATTCATGCCCCCGCGCCGTGTGGAGTCCTTCACCGAGTTCTGGTATCCCTTGCGCGGGCTGGGGGGCGGATTTGTAGAAGCCACGCCGCGTCTCGCTCTGAATGCGAGCTTTTTCAAGGCTACGGCCGCGATGCCTCAGCACGTGGAGTTATCGCTCTTTCCGACCGAGGCGATCCCGGGCGTGCGCCTGCGCGTGAAGCAGGGGACCCAGATTTTGAAGGACTACGGTCCCGTGGCGCTCGAGCCGATGACGACGCTGAAGGTGGGCGTGCTGGTTGCGGATTTGGAGGCCGCCAAAAGCAAGATTGAAATCACCGTGACCGGGCCGAATGGCCAGGCGCTACTGCACTGGTCGGCCGCCGATCCCATCGATGGCAACCCTGATTTCGTGCCCGCCGCCGGCGTTCCCACCGCGCCTCACAAGTCGGCCGAGGCGATGAGCGTCGAGGAGCTTTTCTTGTCCGGCGTCGAGGCGGAGAAGGACGGTGGCGAACAGACGGCGGAGGCAACCTACCTGGCGGTCCTCAAGCGCGATCCCGCTTATATTCCGGCCTTGGTCAAGATGGCGTGGCGTGAACTCCGGGCCGGAAACTTTCTCTCGGCGGAGGGCTTTCTTGCTCCCGCCTTGACCCGCGACGACCGCAATCCGGACACGCTCTACGCCGCCGGAGTGGTCAACCGCGAGGCGCATCGCTGGTCGCTGGCGCAGGACATGTTTTGGGCGGACATTCGTTTCGGAGGCGATCCGGCTCCCGCTTATGCGCAACTCGGAGAAATCGCCCTGACCTTACAGAATTACAGTCAGGCGATCCCCTTGCTTTATCAATCGCTCAGTCACAACCCGGGAGATGCGATGGCGTCCGCCGATCTCGCCGTAGCGTTGCGCCTTGCCGGGCTGACCGCCGAGGCGGAGAAGACCATCACGCAGGTTCTGGAACACATGCCCTTGCTGCCCTATGCGCGCGCGGAACGCTGGATCATCCAGACCACACGACAAAAGGCGGGGCAGAAAGCGGCGCCCCACGCGCCGGAGGATTGGACGAAACCTTATCCTGCCTCTGCCGAAACTTCCCTGGCCAGCGATTACGCCCTTGGTTTATTACTATCTGGCCGCCAACGCGCGTGAGGAGGGGAACGACGAGCGGGCCGACGATTTCGCCCGCCAAGGTGAGGCGGCGCCCTACGCCAAAGTTTTTCCCAATCGCCTGGCCGATGCGGAAGTGATCGACGGCCAGTTGCGCGACCATCCCCTCGATACGCACGCCTTGTTCTTCATGGGTAATTATCTGTTCGCCCATGGCCGTTACCAAGAGGGGGCGCAATCCTGGGCAGAGGCTTTTGGGCAGGGTTTTGAATATTCGGTGGTGATGCGGAACCTCGGCCTTTACGCCTGGCGGGTGAAGAACGACCTGCCGGATGCCGCCGCGTTTTATGAGCAGGCCGTGAAGCTGGCCCCGGAAGATTACCGGCTTTACACCGATCTGGATGAGATCTATTTCCGCATGGGCAGCGCCGGACGCCGCGAGAAATTATTTGCGGAGGCGCCCGCGTCAGTTCGCGGCCGTGATACCGTGTTGGTGCGCCGGGCGCTGCTGCTGACCCAGGAACGGCAATACGACCGCGCCTTGGCACTTTTGCTGGACCACCACTTCAAGCCCTGGGAAGGTGGTGTGCGCGTCCGTGAAATGTATGTGTTGGCGAACTTCCAAAAGGGCCGGCGCGCGATGGATGATAACCAGCCGGCGGTGGCCGAGGCGGCCTTCCGCAAGGCGCTCGAGTATCCTCACAACCTCGGTTCCGGCAAACCCGACAAGCCTCATGATGGGGAGATTTGGTTCTGGCTGGGCGAGGCCCTGAAGGCGCAGGACAAGGCGGATGCCGCGCGCGATGCATGGACGCGGGCGGTCGAGGAAGGCAAGGGAATCTCCCCGCTGGCCAGTTTGTACTGCGGCTTGGCCCTGCGGCGGCTGGGACAGAAGGAAGCGTCGGCAAACACCTTGGGCCCGCTGATGCAAGTAAAATTAGGAGAAAAACATGCTGCCGCGGAATTCTACGCCGCGGGCTTGCTGGACCTGTACGAGCATCGCAACCCCCAAGCGCCGGCCAAGTTTACGGCCGCCCTCGACGCCGACCCGGAATTCTGGCAAGCGCGCGTGATGCTGGACCGCGTGGGGCATTAGCGCGGATTTGTTACTACGCTTGGGCGTTCGTAGGCTGTGGTAATCGCGGCTCCTCTTCGAGCCTAGGACCCCCCTCACCCCCGGCCCCTCTCCCCCAAGGGGGCGAGGGGAGCAGTAATTTGAATTCAGTACGCTGTCCGCCGAGGGTGAGGAGACGTTGTTTTGAATTTACTACCCTCGCCCGTTTGGGCG
>JBEKAD010000322.1:0-6517 GCA_050018435.1 Terriglobia bacterium | reverse complement strand
AGAGACAGCATGAACTGACTCCCATTCAACAGCCCGTGTAGCGGGGATCTGTTGTATTGATTCCGCGGCTTCTTTCTGTCAATGCCGGACTATGCCTAACTCCGCACTCAGCCTTGCTTTCGCGTGAGGCACGGCTGATATGGAGGCGAAGAATCGCGGCTTAATCCCGCTCGGAGTGGGATTACTCCGTGCTTTTCAACCCCCTGAACACCTCCGCCCCGCGATACACGGCGCGATTGCCCAGCCCTTCTTCAATCCGCAGCAGGCGGTTGTATTTCGCCAGTCGTTCCGAGCGGGTAATGGCGCCCACTTTCAATTGCCCCGCGCCGGCGCCTACCGCCAAGTCGCTCATGGAATGATCTTCCGTCTCGCCGGAGCGCGCGCTGACCACGGTGCGATAGCCGGCTCGCTGCGCGAGTCTTATCACTTCCAGCGTTTCGCTCAGCGTGCCGATCTGATTCATCTTCACCAGCACGGCGTTGGCGATGCCATCGCGAATCCCCTCCGCAAACTCCCGTCGCAATTCGGGATGACGGGAAGCCGTGGTGCGATAGTAAGGATCGATGCGGAGCTGATCGAATACCGTGCGGTCCCAGAATTGTGAGCTGAGAGATGCATCGTCCCTCGAGACGTTGATCATCCTCGCCAGCAGCAAACCCGCGTTGCGAGCCACTTGGGAATCGCCGCGACGAGCCAGCAACAAATCCTTCCACACCTGCGACCCCACCGGCGCGGCGGTCATGATGTAAAGAAATCTCTTGAAGTCGATATGAATTACTTCCGGCAAGGCCGCCGGGCCCAACACCGGGCGCAACGTCCGGATGGATTCTGCCTCGCGATAAATGCGCGAGCGCTCGGAGCGCCAGTCATCCTTGACGCGCAACTTTTCCAGCGACTGCTTGATCACCCAGCGCTGCTCCTGCGGCCCCCGCGATTCCAGCAGCACGATATTGGAAACACCCCCGCCCAGGGCGCGGACGGAGATTTCCTCCTCGGCGCGCATGAAGCCCTGCTCCACCAGGTAATCGCGCGCGTTCTGCGGGCTCAGCAGAAAGCCTTCGTCTGTCATAAGGGAGAAAGAAACTTGGCTCCCCTCCTGGTTCAGGAGGGGCCGGGGGTGGTCAGGCGTCTTTCAGCTCCACAACACCCCTTTGTCCCCTCCTCATTGAGGAGGGGAATTTAGAAACTTTCGCACCGCTTGGTTAAACTCCACGGGCTTGCCCACCATAGGAATGTGCCCGGTGCCGTCGATCACGATCATCTGTGAGCCCGCAATGCCCTGGTGGAGCTGCTCGCCCATGGCCAGGGGGATCAGCACATCATCGCGCCCCCAGATGATCAAGGTGGGAACATGCACCTTCCCCAGTTTCTCGTCTTCAAAATCGCGGCCCGTGAACATTTCCGCCACGCTGCTGGCCACCGTGTAGCTGTCGCCGTTCTGCACGTGGCGCTCAAAGGCATTGGGCCCCAAATCGGTGGCCACCCATTCTTTGTTCGCCTCCATCAGATCAAAAAACCAGTGCGTGTTGAGTGGCGTAAGCGTCTTCCGTTCGCCCTCCGGCCACTTCAAGGCGGCGGTCGGGCGCAGTCCCGCGGCGTCCACCAGCACCAACTTTTCCACCATTTGCGGATGCCGAATGGTGAAGTCCAGCGCCACCCAGCCACCCAGCGAGTTCCCCACCAGGCTTGCCTTGGGGATCTTTACGGCTTGCAGAAAACCATGCAGGTAATCAGAAAAGTTCTCCACCGTGTAACGCATCAGCGGCTTGTCGGATTGGCCGTAGCCGATCTGGTCCAGCGCAATGACCCGGAAGTATTGGGAAATCGCGTCGATGTTGGCGGCCCAGTGCCGTGAGTCCGCGCCCAGGCCGTGGATGAGAATCACGACGCTCCCCTTCCCCGCCTCGTAATAAGCGATCTTCTGGCCATGTACCATCACGGTCTGCGGCGGCGGCAAAGGCTGCACCATTTGGCACCAAGCCGCGGGGCTGAGACTGAACAGCAGGATCAACCAACCGCAGCCCATACGTCCCATACTCCGGGAAGATAGAAGTTGTAGGTTTTTCATGGAAATATCCCCTTAGGGTCGGTTATAAGATTAGTATTATTCTAAAAAAGTTATCAGTTGTCAGTTATCAGTCATCAGTTACTGCCGGGACGCGCGGGAGGGAGTCTTTACTGATGACTGACAACTGAAGACTGAGGACTTCATAATCGTGCCACCGGTTGCCCGGCGGCGTCCACACGTTCAAGCAGCCGGTAACGCGCCCCGCAGGTTGGACAGCGCACCTCGAGTCCGCGCGCCGAGGCTTCCGCCCCCACGCCACCCACCAGGCCGAAGTGGCCGTCGGGCGAGCGGTAGAACTCAAACATCAGTTGGCCACAGCGTGCGCAGAATTGCCGGCGGCGCAACACGCGAACTGCTTCGGTCATGGCGACACCCACCCCTCGACGTGGTGCAACTCCCGTGCGTCAAAGGGGCGCAATAGTATACTGGACATGGCAAGGCGAGACCGCCGCGCTCCACTAGTTGCTCAGATACTTTTCCGGCGTTTGATCGAACTTGGCTTTGCAGCCCTTGGCGCAGAAGTAGATGGTCTGGCCTTTGTATTCGCTGCTGGCGGCGGCTTTCTCCGAATCAATCGTCATCTTGCAAACCGGGTCGATAACCTTCATCACTCCTCCTCACTGAATATCCGGAGAGAATTTTCTCACCGCCGGGGCGCTGAGACGCAGAGCACAGGAGGTGCTAGCGGTAGTTTACTGGGAGGCGAAAATATCAACAGGCTAACTCATTGACTCATCGAGAGAAATGCCCCGGACTCGACGTATTACCCTACTCGGTGGGTAATACGCTTGGGTCGCGTGTTAAGTCCTGTCTAATCAACGCGTCACCCTGTGGATTCCATCGCTTCACAGTAAACTACCGCTAGGTTCCAGGTGCCAGCAAAACCGTAACTCCTGACACCTGAAACCGGACACCTACTTTGCGCCTCTGCGGTGAGAAGAATCTTAGGGGACGGGGAATCTGCGCGCTGGCCTCCGGAATCCTGCCTGGGGGGAGGCGCAGCCGGTGGGGTCACACGCGCGCGGCTAGCGAGCGCTCCGGGACTTTCCAATCCTCCGGCTTGAGCTGGCATCTCGGGCAAATCAGAATGATGCTGGCCACGCGTTCGCCCTCCACGCGCTGCACGTCCCAACCGCTGCGCACGGCTTCCGCGACGCGTGGCAACCGCCGATCGCAGAACCAGCAGCGCCCCTTGCCCGTCGAGCAGATGGCGTGCAACGCGGCGTCCACGTCGAGCAATGCCCGCCCGCGTGTTCTAACTGCGCTCAAACTCACCTCCGGCCTTCAAGAAATTCTCGGCCATGGTTACGAACTCGCGTGCCTTCCGAAGTTCCGCCTCGGCAGTGTGGCGGGGTATTTCGGCTCGGGCGTCCAGCGCGTAGTCAGCGTCTTCGCGAAGTCCAAAGGCCTCCTTCAAGTTGTGGCCGAATCTTGGCTCGACCCTTCCAGTTTTGGCCAATAACTCCCCGAATTTGCTGATTACGCCCTGATGGCTTTCGAACACCAAGCCGAGGCTCGCGAGCATTGCCGCGGCCGCCTCAAACATAGCGTAGTACGTACGATTGACTGTGCCTGCATACCGAGACAACGAAAACATGCCCTCAGCATCTTTGAGCCTTTCCTGGGCCTTTCGCAGATAAGCCTGGACATGCTCATTCATTTTACCGGCACCGCGTACTGCGAAATAACGCGCGTGAAGTTTGTCTGCCCCTCTCGAAAGTCGGCTTCCTTAATCGGGATAACGGAAATAACCAGGCCGTGTTCTAGGGAGAGATCGTAAGTAAAGTCTCCGAATCGCTTCCTCTCCTCATGCATGTTGTCGAAATCGGACAGGATCAACGCCACGTCAAGGTCGGAGTTCTCGCCGAGGTCAATCCCGGCATCAGGCTTGGCGTAGGAGCCGAATACATAAAGGCCCCGGAAACGCTCACCATAAAGAGCCTTGAGTCTCTCGTGGAGAGCATCCAAAATGGGCTGGATGCGAGAACTGGCCCACTTCGAGATGTCGAAGATGGCCGCGTTAAGTGGCTGCACGTCTTGGGCATTAAGTTTGGGGTTGGCGGGGTCAGCACTGACGTGGCGCCACGATAGGTGCCAGAGGATTTCTCCAACGCCTTCGATGAAGCTGTGTGCTACGATTTTGCCCCTGTTGTCGCGTTCGGCCACGACCCAGTCCACGCGTTCCGGGAAATGCTCCAGTAGTCGACTCCCAATTTCGGTCGCCGCCTCGCCATCACTTTCCCCTACGAACATGCCCTGCCAGTCCTCGGAGCCCTTTTCCAAAGGTCGCAACCTATGTTGATGCAGGAATCCCTCAATCTCTTTTTTTAGGCTGGCTGACAGCGCCTCAGGCCAGTCCGCCCACATGAATTTGACATAAATCCCGCGCTCCGACAAATGAAGGCGTGCCCGGAACAACCCTTTCAGCGGGTCTTCCAGATTCTCAAGCGCGAGCTGAATGCCGGGCTCATCCTGCGGATTGTACATACATAGTGATTGCATCGGCCAGTCAGGGCCTTCCCTTGGTTCTTATATTTCGGCTATCGGCCCCTGATCCTTGAAAAACCCCAATCCTCAATTTCGTCCCCGTTGAGCTTAATAACGGACTCGTATTTGCTCCCACTTAGGCCGTCGTAATAACAAGCGATCTTGTGCTGCTTGCCCTTAATAGTGTTCCCGCTTAAAGGAGGCAACGAAAAGGCCCCACCGGCCGGAACATAGGCGGCTGGAAGAATCCACGGTCTGCCTTGGGGCGCGTTTACATCACGAATCTCGCAGTGAACGCCGAGGGCCGGACCGTTCCCTATGTTAACCAGCTCCAGACAACCACTCGAGTTAGGCTCGGCACGTGTCAGCATCTTTCGGTTTAGGATTTCGACAAAGTTCTCGTCGATCGTTGGCGAACGTGGTGGGATGGCACGAAGCGCAAGGGCTGGCTTCGAAAGCCCCTCGCTCTGCTCCTTCGCCGCCTTCTCGATACCACACGTGAGACACGCATACCAGAACAAAACAACCAAGGTCAGCACGCTGATCGCGAAGGTTAGGTATACCATCCAGCACGGCTCACTGACAGCATTCATGACTCCTCCCAATCCAGCCCGTACCAACCCCGCTTTGCAATGCGCCCGCCGCCGGCGCTTTACTGCCTACTGCGTACTGCCTACTGTCCCCCTACGAGCACCCGCTGGTCGATCCGCAATTCAGGCACTTATAGCAGGTGCCGCTGCGGACCATGATGGCGCCGCAATCGGCGCAACTGGGCGCGTCGTCGCTGGGGTTGACGCCCACCAAGCCCCCGTGGCTCATCGAGGAGGCGAATCCGCTATGGGGCGGGGCCTCGGCGGTGGCGCGCGTGAACTGCGTGGCCAATTCCGTGGCTTTTTCGGCCTCCGTGCCATTCAGCGACTGAAGGCTGGCATCCTCGCGGGGCTGCGCGTCGCGGGGCAGGAACTTCCAGGCAAGCCAACGGAAGATGTAATCCATCACCGACTTGGCATAGCGGATTTCGGGGTGGTGCGTCCAGCCGCTGGGCTCGAAGCGCGTGTGGCTGAACTTATCGCACAGCACTTTGAGCGGCACGCCATATTGCAAGGCCAGGGAAACGGCGGTGGCGAAGGAATCCATCAGGCCGGAAACCGTCGAGCCCTCCTTGGCCATGGTGATAAAGATTTCGCCGGGTTGACCGCCCTCCTCGTAGAGGCCCACGGTCAGGTAACCCTCGTGCTGCCCCACCGCGAACTTATGGGTGATCGCGATCCGCTCGTCGGGCAGCTTGTGGCGGTAGGCTTGCCGAGCGGAGTCCGAAGTCCGAGGTCCGAGGTCCGAAGTCTCGTCTTTGCTCATATCTGCCTTCTGGCTCTTGGCCTCCGACTCGTTTTTCGGTTTGGGGTCGGAGGTGTTCAGCGGTTGCGAGCGCTTCGATCCGTCGCGGTAGATGGCGATGGCCTTCAATCCCAGCCGCCAGCCCTCGGTATAGACGCTCGAGATCTCCTCCGCCGTGGCCTCTTCCGGCATATTCACGGTCTTGGAAATGGCGCCGGAAAGGAAGGGCTGCACGGCGGCCATCATGCGCACGTGGCCCATGTAATGGATGGAGCGCTTGCCGTGGGCGGGTTTCAGCGAGCAGTCGAACACCGGCAGGTGCTCCGCCTTCAGGTGCGGCGCGCCCTCGATGGTGCCTTGCTGGTCGATGTAATTGACGATTTCGGAGGCTTCCTGGTCCGTGTAGCCGAGCTTGAGGAGTGCGGTGGGCACCATGTTGTTGACGATCTTGATCAGCCCGCCACCCACCAGCTTCTTGTATTTCACCAGGGCCAGGTCCGGCTCAATGCCCGTGGTGTCGCAATCCATCATGAAGCCGATCGTCCCGGTGGGCGCCAGCACCGTGACTTGCGCGTTGCGGTAGCCGTACTTCATGCCGCTGGCCAGGCACTCATCCCAGGTCTTCTT
>JBEKAD010000321.1:0-6536 GCA_050018435.1 Terriglobia bacterium | reverse complement strand
CTGGGCTTTGCTAGGCCGCCCCTTTGGGGCTGAATGCGCGCACCCGCGGTGTCCAGCAGAAGATGTGGGACACGATCAGTTGGGGGAGAGGGGGGACCGCAAGGCGGAGGGGGCCCCACGTTCTGCGGGTCGTGGGGGTGAGGGGGTCGAATATTGGGAACGGTCAGCTTAAGTGAACAGTATCGGGGTTAGGGCAAGAAATACGAGGTTTCAAGAAACTCTTGACAACCATCATACCTTGCAATAGATTCCCATCTGTCTACAGCGGTATACGATTGTGTAATCGAGATTTGTCAGTTCGAAGGGCTCCGCACTTCCGGAAAGCGGACTGATTATAAGCAGCACGTGCCTTGGCCTTGATTTGAGGGACATGAATCTTGATCGGGAGGAGGCACATTCCTGAGGGGTCGCGCCGCGTTAGGCGAGGGAGGACCTTGCCATTGCGCTCACGCCAATCCAGCCTGCACTCTTACGATCGACCTTGCTTGTGCGCCACCGGCCTGACCTTTTTTGCGCACGCAGAAACGCCAACCTCCAACGAACGGCGCATCCCGGGATTGGGAAAGCTAGAAGGTGCGCTGTTTACCTGTTAGGCTCCGCGGGCGGCTTTTTCCAGTAATGTGAAGACCGTTCAACCTAACGGACGCGCGGCGAAAGCGATTGACCTTGCCAAGCAGTCAAGCCGGAACGGCGTTAGGACTGTTTGAATTCTCTTGGCCTCCAGCCAATTTGCATCGGGTTTTGGGTCTCGCAGACGACTTTAATAAGGAGGATGACAGTGATAAAGAGAATCACACCAATTCTTTTGCTTCTCGCCTTGCTCCCGCTGCCCCTGTACGCGCAGATAGTCGGAGCGAGTGTCACAGGGCACGTTATTGACCCCTCCGCTGCGGCGGTTAGTGGGGCGACCATTAAATTGACCTCCACCACGACGGGGGCGGTCTACCCGGCGGGTTCTGACTCTGCCGGCATTTATCAACTCCCCTTTATACTGATCGGGAACTACACCCTGACGGTGGAAAAGCAGGGTTTCAAGAAATACGTGCAAGCAGGAATCGCGCTGGTCGCCGGTCAAAAGGCGGTCATTGACATCACGCTACAACTCGGCGCGGTGACCCAGACGGTTAACGTGACGGCCAACGCCCCGGTGCTAAACCTGGAGTCTGGTGATCGGAGCGCGACGATTTCCAACGTCCGGCTCGACCCGGAATGTTTCCGTGGTCTGAACACCATTGTGACCACTTGGTTCACTCCGGGCGTAACCGACACGGGGGGAAACCGCAAGGTCCGCCCGTGGGACAACGCCGGAGTCCAGGACGAAAATATCAACGGCGGGCAGTCAGGGCAAGGCGGCTACCTCCAGACCGGTCAACAAAGCGGCAACCAGGTGATGGTGGACGGAATTTCCATCAACCGCGGTGGAAACGGGACGGGACTCAGCCCGATTGCGTCCACCGTTGACCAGGTTGTCGTGCAGACCACCATGTACGACGCGCAGTTCGGATGGAGCACGGGTGGCCATATCAATACCCTCACCAAGGGCGGCTCGAACACCTGGCACGGGCATGGTTACGAGTACCTCCAGAACCACCATCTGAATGCGGAAGACTGGACCAGCATCATCGGGGGAACGGGTCGTCTTCCCTGGCACATCAACATGTTCGGCGGGGAGATCGGCGGACCGCTCCGCAAGGACAAGATTTTTGTCTTTTACGGCATCCAGTACATTTGGCAAGTTCAACGCGATTTCTTTACCAATGCCGTACCGACCGCCGCGGAAAGGCAAGGCAATTTCAACGGATTGCTGTACAGCGGCGCCCAGGTTAAGCTTTACGATCCTTCCACCACGGGGGCGGCGACGGCGCCGGAGAGCAATTGCTCTACCGCCACCGGCGTGGCGTGCCGGTTGACCAGCGGTACGCTGCTGTCGGGCAACGTAATCACAACAATTAACCCCATCGCGGCCAAGGTCATGTCCATCCTTCCGCTCCCCGCCTACGCGGGCACTACGGGCACTTGCCCCGCTGGGGTTACGGCCCCGGGAGGAGTCTGCGGCACCTTTCAGGGAAACATTCTGACGGGCCCGAACTCCCGGAAGTTTATAGACTTCTTCCCGGAGCATACCGGCCGCATCGATTGGAATTTCTCGGACAAGACCCACGCGTTCTTCCGCTTCTCGAAAAATGACCTGGCGGAAACGCGGAGCTACATTTACTCGACGGTGTCGGCCATCAATCCTGCCGAGACCAGCGGCAATAATCCCACGTTACGGGGTAACCAGGCTTATGTCTTGCAGGTCACCCATACCTTCAACCCCACGACGGTGCTGGAATTCCGCACCGGCATGGACCGCTACCCCAACGGCGGCGGCGACCAATACGTTAAACTCACGGACGCAGCGTCGTTGGGATTCGGCTCTACCTTCGAGAGCGAGGTGGGTCACAACTTCCCCAATATGTCGATTTCGCAGATGGGTGGGGCCGGGGGTACCCCCGTCAGTTATACCGCTTCCGACGTTTGGAACCACGAGCTGGTTATCGCCCACACGCACGGCCAGCATAACATCCGGTTCGGTTTCCAGAGATTTGACCTCGCCGACTACGTTGAGAGTCCGGGCAATAATAACGGGACTTTCAGTTTCAACGGGGCTTTCACCGAGATGAACCCGCTCGGTTCCACCGGTCCGACCGGTTATGGCTTGGCGGATTTTGAGCTTGGATACATGAATTCCGGTAGTATCAACGAGCCGGCTTATCCCGAGTACTGGATGCACGAGGACTCGCTGTTTGTCCAGGATGATTACCACCTCAGCCGAAAGTTAACGCTCAATCTGGGCCTGCGGTGGGATTACGCCGGTCCCGTGCATGACAAATACAACCGGCTGCTCAACGGCTTCTGCACCACCTGCCAAAGTCCTTTGCAAATCCCCGGGGGGACTGTGAACGGCGTGGCCGTCCCGCCCATGAACTTGATGGGAGGTCCGACGTATGCCGGTGTGGGGGGCGCTCCCAGCGGCATTTCCAACCGCAAGTATGACAACTTCGGGCCGCGCATTGGATTCGCCTACGATCTGGGGCACGACACGGTGCTCCGGGGCGGCTGGGGGGTGATCTACGCCCAGCAGTTGCTGGAGGCGGGCGCTGCTCCCGGGTTCACCCAGTCCACCTCCCTGGTCTCGGTGCCTGGGGCGGTGGGCATCTTCAACCCCAACATCTCATTTGCCAATCCGTTCCCCAGCGGTCTCGTACCCATCGTGGGGTCCGAATACGGGTTGGCTGCCAATATCGGGAAAGCCATCACCTTCGTCGATCCCAACGTGGATATCCCGCGAACCCAGCAGTACTCACTGGAGGTCCAGCACCGGTTCGGGCAAAACTGGATGGTGAGCTTGGCTTATGTTGGTTCCCGAGCAGCTCGGTTGAATGTCAACCAGAACATCGATTTCGTTCCCTTGGCGGATATGCCTTACACACCGAGCTTCCAGGTTAACCCCACGGGGTATACCTCGAGTGCTCTGAGTACCAAAGTTCCCAATCCCTTGTCGACTCTGCCCGCCAGCTCGCCCTATTACTCCTTAGCGCAGGCGGGCAGTACCTTCACCCCGACCGTTAACCAATCGCAATTGCTGCTTCCTTACCCCCAATTTACGGGCGTTACGGAGAATTGGCGGCCGATCGGGAAATCACATTACAACAGTATGCAGTTGGAAGTGAGCAAGCGGATGTCGATGGGCCTGGAATTCAGCGCCAGCTTAACGTGGTCGAAGACCTTACAGGCGTTGGGGTTCTATAACGCGCAAGACACCTTCCCGCAACAGACCCTTGGCCAGTATGACCTTCCCCGGCAAGTGAAGGTCAACATGGCTTACTTCGCGCCCTTTGGGCCGGGCCGGCGGTTCCTCAATCAAACGAACCCGGTAGTGAGCCGCCTGGTTTCGGGTTGGTCGATCAGTGCCACTCCGATGATAGAGGATGGTTCCCCGGCGCCCACGCCCTCGGGACTCATGCCCATCCCGGGAGCCAATGCAAGGACTCCGTATCCGACGCTGTCGCACTGGTTCAACACGTGCTACCTCGGCCTCGATGGAGTCACCAAACATGACTGCGCGGGACAGGGCTCCGTCTACACTGATTCCACCCCCGCTTGGCAGCAAATGCAGAGTAATCAGCTTATCGAGTGGGATTCTAACCAGCACGGGGTTCGCTATGTGGGAATCCACCGCCTGGATGCGGGCATTAAGAAGGAAACGACGATCAAAGAGCGCTTTCAACTCACCTTGCGCGCCGACGCCATCAATGCCTTCAACAGCTCGGAGTGGTACACCGAGATGGACACAACTTACACGGATGCCAACTTTGGTTTCGTGGGACCTCCGGCCAACACCCCCGGAGACGATCCCCGAGTTATCATGATGTCTTTGCAGTTGAAATTCTAACCCGTCAGCCGACGGGCTGGCTGGCGCAGAGCGCAGCTCTGCGTGGCAACCGCAACCTCCAAGGGGCCGGGCTTCCGCTTGGCCCCTTCTTTTTGTGCGCAGCTTTCGAGTGCGGTCCGCCGCGGCGAGGGTGACGAAAAAAAGGGGGCCCCAGAATGAAGGTAACTTTCATATGTTTTTGAAAGCAAATGGAGAAAAAATGTCAGTTTTCCGGCTTTCCATGATGTTATTGAAAAAAACGAGTTATAGTCTTCCTTCCATTATGTTGATGAAAAGAAAGGAGAAAGGCGTTAGACGCGAGGTCGGGAAAAATTGATGGTAGAGGCGGCCGCACGGACACGTGCGGGTACTGGTGTCATTTGCGAGATATGGGCACTCCCATGGGCAGTCATTCCCGCGAAGGCGGGAATCCATCCGCAAGCCATTGAAAATGCGCCGCTGAAGGACTGGATTCCCGCCTTTGCGGGAATGACCTGTGTTTCGAAAGGGATCGCATTCCAAATGACACCACTACCCACGCTCGGGTACCCAGCGAACTGGTTTCGCGCGGCTTGGGCTTCCTCCTCAAGAATCGGGACCGGTATGGCGTCTGGTATTCCACGCAAGCGACCCGGTCCTCTTTACTCCCACATTTCCCGGACAGATCAAGAAGGGCATCGTCGAGCAGGTCAGCGATGCGATCCTTTCGGGAAAGATCAAACCGGGCGACCGCCTGAACGAAAGCGAACTCGCGCGCCAGGCCCTTGCGACGACCCTCGGCGCATGAAGTTCTGTGCGTGATTTCTGCCCCCTGCCTCTTGTATTCTTACCGGCTCGAAAAAGAGAGGAATAATAAAACCATGACTGAGCGCCTTGTTGTCTTCACCGAAAGGGATGAGGGGCCGGTACCCGGTCTCGACGAAGAGTTGATTCGCCAAAACGGAGGGGCCATCCGCTATGGCAAGGCAGTCGATGAGAAAGATCGCGTCCGGCTGGCCGAGCGTGCGGAGGTCATCGTGGCGGGCGGGGCGCCGCTGACGCGCGAATTTTTTGCCGCCCTGCCCCGCCTGAAAGGCGTGGTGCGTCTCGGAATCGGCGTGGACAGCGTGGATCTTGATGCCGCCACCGAGCTTGGAATCGTGGTGGCCAATGTTCCCGAGTTCTGTTCGGATGAAGTCGCAGAGCATGCCCTAGGACTGATTTTCGCCGTGACGCGCAAGCTCGCCCTGGCAGACCGCAAAACGCGTCTCGGCCAATGGGTTCCCGGGATGGACGCCGTCATGCGGCCGATCCGTCGGCTCAGCGGCCAGACCCTTGGGCTGATCGGCTTGGGGAAAATCGGACGAAGCTTGGCACGCAAGGCCCAGGGTTTGGGACTGAAGGTAATCGCCTACGATCCCCACGTCAACGCGGAAGCGGCGCAGGCTGCCGGCGTTCCTTTGATGAGCCTGGAAGCACTGCTGCCCCAGACGGATATCCTCTCACTTCACGTGCCGGTGACGGCGGAGACCAAGGGTATGGTCAACGCCCGCGCGTTGGCGCTCCTCAAGCCGGGGGCGATTCTCATCAATGCCGCACGAGGCCCGGTGGTGGACGAAGCCGCTCTCTGTGCTGCCCTCGCTTCCGGCCGGCTGGCAGGCGCCGGACTGGATGTGCTGCAACAGGAACCCCTGCGCCTGCCCCATCCGCTGACGGAATTTGAGAACGTGGTCTTCACCTGCCACTACGCGTCGCTGAGCGAGGAATCCTACGCCATCATGCGGCAGCAGGTGTCGGAGCAGACGGTTCAAATCCTACGTGGCGAATTCCCGCGGCACCTGGTGAACCTCCGGGTGAAAGATCTGCCCCTGTGCCGCTTGCGAAGAGACAACGGATAGTGGGTAGATGCAACTTCCTCAAGAGCCCTCAGCATTCAGCGCTCAGCTTTCAGCTAAAGCGCTAGCCTCAATACTGTTCACTTAAGGGGTTGTAGGAAATCATTCATCAATTTGATCGCGCGAGACCCCCTCACCCACCGCCTTGCGGTCCCCCCTCTCCCCCAACTGATCGTGTCCCACATCTTTTGCTGGACACCGGGGGTGCTGATGCTGCTGATGCCCAATCGAGCCCCAAAGGGGCGAAC
>JBEKAD010000320.1:0-6536 GCA_050018435.1 Terriglobia bacterium | reverse complement strand
AGCGCGACCCTCACCATTAGCGGCGTTACAGTGTCAGGGCCGAACGCCGGGGATTTTTCCTTGCAGAACCCGTGCGGAGGATCGCTTACTGCCGGGACGAGTTGCGGCATGATCGTGTCCTTCGCTCCCACTGCCGCCGGGACTCGTACGGCAACTCTGAACATCGCCACTAATGCCGGGAGCAGTCCGCAAACGGTGTCGCTCACCGGCGCCGGCGCGGATTTTTCCCTCGCTTCATTAGCGGGCTCGGCGACAGGGCTGACGGTGGCGCCTGGACAGCAGGCGCTGTTCCACCTGACGGTTTCACCAGGAGGAATGCAGACGACCGTCAGTTTCAGTTGCGCCGGCGCGCCTGCGGCATCTACTTGTCAGGTTTCACCCACGGCAGCGACGCTTGACGGTGTGACGCCCGCGTTGGTAACGGTTTCGATTCAAACCACAGCCCCCAGCGGAGCAATGTTGCGGACGCCGCAAACGCCGCGGGGATGGGGAAACGGCGATAGTCTAAGTACGTTCATTCTGCTGGCTTTCCTCGCATTGACGGGGTTGACGCTGGTGAATTCCCGGCGGCGTGCGGCCTGGGGTCTTGCCACGCTCGCGCTGTCCGCGACGCTGCTAGCGGGATGCGGTGCTGGTGGCCAGATGAATGGGGGTTCGCGCACGAGTCAGCCAGGCACTCCAGCCGGTACGTACGCACTGACCGTCACGGCTACCTCGCCAGGAATAAGTCACGCCACAACCCTGACTTTGACTGTGCAGAACTGACTTCGCAGCCACGCGCCGCCCTTCCGGCCCCCCCAAGCGTCCAAACGTGGTGAGAAATCCGGGCTATGATCCCGGAGGGTCAAACCGTTCGTTTGCCGGCATCGAAGGTCTTCGGTCGAAACATATCCGCGGCTTGGCGAGCCACCAGCCGGCGCGGGGCCAGCCGCTGTGCGAAGATCATCAGCCGGTTGATGAATCGTGGGACGGCCAGGCTGCGGCCGCGGTCAAGGGCGCACAAGCCCACTTCCACCACCTCTTCGGGCGATTGTAATCCGCCTGGAAACTCGATCTTGCTGAACTGGCTGGCGTGCCAGAAGTCGGTCGCCGTGCCGCCGGGGCAGAGCGCCAGAACTTTTACGCCGTATTCGCACACCTCTTCTGCGAGCCCCATGGAAAAACTGGTGACGTAAGCCTTGGTGGCAGCATAGACGCTGGTGTACGGCACGGGCTGAAAGCTCGCCGTCGAGGAGATGTTGATGATGCCGCCGCCGCGCCGCTCGACCATGGCTGGAAGGAGCAGGTGGGCGAGCTCGGTAAGCGTCACGATGTTCAAGCGGAGCATCTCCGACTGGCGGTCCAGCGGCAGCCTCCAGAATTCGCCCTGCGCTCCGAAGCCGGCATTGTTCACGAGTAGGTCGATGGCAATCCCACATTCTTTGAGGATCGCGGCCAAGCGCGCCGCCGCTCCCTCCATACTGAGGTCCTGCTCGACGACTTCAATACGCACGGAATGTTTCGCCGCGATTTCGCGCGCCAGGGCTTCAAGCTTTTCTTTCGACCGCGCCACCAGAACCAAAGGCCTGCCGCGTGCCGCCAGGGCGCGCGCGAAACAAGCGCCAATGCCGCTGGAAGCGCCGGTGATCAGGGCGAAGTTGTCTTTCGCCATCGGGGCCGTTGTGCGGTTATCGCTCTGCGGATCGGACATAAATAAACCTCCGTCGGCCTTTCACCTTTGCATTTTGCCTTTTGCGCTTTGCCTTTTGACTTTCCTTTGCAGTTCCGTTGCGAGCGGTCACCCCTTCGCATACAAAGGATTCACATGCCGCAGCCCCGTGGCCATCAGGTGTTCGGCCTCGGCCCGGGATTTGATTCCCCCGCGCGCGCCCAGCGCTGTGCAGTTGAGCGCGGCCATGGCGTTCGAGAAGTCCAACGCGCGCGCCATATCCCAGCCCGCCAACAAGGCATAAGCAAAAGCGCCGTGGAAGACGTCGCCCGCGCCTGTGGTGTCCACCGTTTCGACGACGAATCCCGGCGAGTAGCAAAAACGCCCCGCATGATAAACCAAAGCGCCGTCGCGGCCCAGAGTCATTCCGGGCGTGCGAACGCGGTATTCGCGCGCCATGTATTCGAGCACCTGGAAGGGGTCGGCGTGGCCGGTAACGGCGGGCAGAAATTGTGTCGAGGCGATCAGGTAGTCGAGGTAGGGAAAAAGCTTCTCGACTTTTTTGTAAACGGTGTCGAGGTCGGCCAGCACCGGGATGCGCGCGCGGCGTGCCCAACGCGCCGCCAGCAGCGCGGCTTCCACGTCGCAGCCATCCAGGTGCAGCAGGCGTGCGGAGGTGATGGCGATGGGCTTGAGCTCTTTGGGCTGAACCGCCAGCCGAGCATCGCGATCCCAGAAAATGGTGCGCTCGCCCGTTGCCTGATCGACGACGATGTAGGCGTATTGGTTGGGAGCGCCGCGCACCACCTTCGTGTCAACCAACTCCACACCCTCGCGGCGCAAACTGGCAAGCTGCAATTGGCCGGCGGGGTCATCCCCAACTTTCCCGATGTAACGTACCTTCAGCCCCAGGCGGCGGCACGTCACCAGCGCCGTCGCCACCTGCCCACCGGCTTGCAGGGACGACGCCACCACGCGCTCCTTGCCGCCCAGCGCAGGGAACTCGCGGACCGTCATCACCGTGTCCGTAGCGTTCAGACCGAGACCAACCACATCCACCTTCGAGCGCGCCAATTTCACCTCCGGAATGCTGCAAGGCAAATACTCTATCACCGTTTTTCCGCCTTCGTGCTTAAGCCGCCTTTCGAAATCGGGCCATCTGGCCATCGGGCCATCGGGTCATCTGAGATTTGTGATTTGTGATTTGCGATTTTCGAAGCCAGCAATTTGGTTCACCGTTTCACCCGACACCGCCGATGGCCGATGTGGGATAGTGCGTCACGCCGGGTGTTTGTCGGTTTCCCCTGCCCACCTTCCCGCCCTTGGGTTTTGCCTTTTTCATGTCACTCGCCACCCATCACTCATCACTTTTATGTTCAATAACTCCCTGTCTTTTCATCAACATCGCCAGATAGCGATTTTAACTCGTGTGTTTTCATCAACATCGCCAGAGGCCGGTATTCGGACATTTTTTCTCCATTTGTTTTCAATAACATCGCCTAACTTACCTTCATTTTTTCCCCCCGCGTTTTTTCTCCATCCGGCAATAAGAATGAACTAACTGTTTTAATTTCAATGACATAGATTTTTCCAGAATTTTTGCTATTCACCGCTAAACCCTTTTTTTTCTAGTACATCGCGAGAAGCCGCAGCATCCTGTAGCGCTGAATTTGAGTTCAGCATGTGCAGACCTCCCGACTATGTCGGAACAGGTTTCGGTCGGCGCTCCATCTGCATGTGCCCATCCTTGTGGCATGGCCTCCTGCCCGCGCGGGCAGGGATGAGTCCCTGACACCTGGCACCCGACACCTGACACCTTCCTCACTCGGGCCGCGCTCCGCCCGCCTTGACCAGCCATCCTCTCGGTATTGTGTCCTCTCGTGGTGGGAGAATCCGAGAGGCGCCAAGCGCCGGCAGGATGCCGGGGCTCATATTGATATTAGCCGAACCGTTATCGAATGTCAAGAACTTTTTCGAGCCTACTCAAATAAATCGTAGCCCGCCGGAGCGGACAAAGGGTCATAGTGTAGCGCGTCTCAATTCACGGTGCATTTGATTCGAATGATTTCCGTTGTAGCGCCGGGCTTTAGCCCGGCATGTGCCGCCCTAAAGGGCGGCGCTACAAGTACCCTTACCTGCGATGCACTACACTAGCCCATCGTGTGTTAGTGGATGGATCGGGAGGGAAGCCGGCAGGGGCAGCGCGTCGATCAAACATCTCCCGCACGCGCTACGAGGACTTTAACGCGCTTGCGAAGTTGTTCGAGGTCCGCTTCGTTCGCTCCTTCATCGGTAATCATCAAATCGCATTGGCCGAGTTCGCAGAAGCGGTACAACGCCTCGGCGCCGATCTTACTGCTATCGACCACCAGGATCCGCTGGCGGCCCGCGCGCACCAACCCCTGCGCGGCTTCGGTGTCGTTCACCATCACATCCCCATCGAGCGATACCGCGGCGGCACCAAAAATGACCCGGTCGGCCCGCACGGCGGATAAGCCTTCGAATACTTGTGGGCCAACTAAGTCCTGGCTGCTACTCCGAAAAACCCCACCAATCATTTCCACTCGCACGGTGGGGCTGTCGGCCAGTTCCTGGAGGGCCGAGAGGGACATGGTAATGACCGTGCAACGTTTGTCGCGAAGGTGATGGGCCACCTGCAAAGTGGTCGTGCCGGAATCCAACACCACGGACGACCCCTCCGTCACCTGTAATGCCGCGGCCCTGCCAATCAGATCCTTTTCCTTACCCATCCGCTGAATTCTTTCCAGAAACGGCAATTCGGCGAGGAACCCCTTGGCGGTTTGCACGCCGCGGGGCACAATCAGGACTTGGCCGGTGGCGGCCAGGATCGCAACGTCACGCCGCATCGTCATTTCGGAAACTGCGAAGTGACCGGCAAGTTCGGTATAGGTTGCGGAGGACCGCTCCTTGAGGAACTTGCACAACTCGGCGACGCGCGATCGACGCTTGGAATGTGAAAAAGTCACAGGAAAAGTGTAACGCGCAACAGCTTGAAATTCAAGTCTCAGCCCATGCATTTTTCCACCTACCCTTAGCGGTTGACAGGCAGACGCGGTGAGGGCATAATCCCGGCGAAATGTGTCTTGTGAGAAATTCACGCAGTTGGGCCTAGAGAAGAGAAGGGAATTCGCGATCCCGCCGGTCTACAGGCCGACCACGTGCTTGTATCCGTACCGAAGATCCTTTGAATCAGGAGAAGTCACCGTGCGTACTTTTCGAGTTTCACTGATCTTGAGCACTCTCATCTTTTTTGGTGCTGAGGCCTTGCAAGCCCAGAACCCCATCATCGGTAATCATCCGGCGGTTTACAGCGCCGAGGGAATACTCCTTCCGTGGACATCCTGGACGGACGCGATCACGCGAGAAATGAACTGGTATTTTGCGTGTCCCTTGGAGAACGGCTATCCCCGTTTCGTCGTCATGACTTTCATGGACGGAAATTACGAGGCCATTGCCAAGCGACAGGATTTTATTCCTGCCATGCAAAACGGCATGGGCATTATTTCTTACCTGAAGTATTACGCCTGGACAGGAAAGAGCAATCCCAAGACGCTCGAGTTCGCTCGTTTGATGGGTGATTATCTGGTGAAGGAAAGCCTTACGCCGGACACGGGCAAGTATCCGCGTTTTACGCGGTCTACGGGCATTCGCGAGAAGTTTCCGCAGCCCCCCGATTCCGGTTGCCAAGCTGACAAGCCGTATGAGATTGAACCTGATAAGGGGGGCATCGCCGGTTACGCGCTGGTGTTGCTCGCCGAGGAAACCCAGGAGAAGAAGTATCTCGACCAGGCGCTTCAGAATGCGCGTGTGCTGGCGGCCAACATGGGAGCGGGTGATGACCAGCACTCGCCGTGGCCATTTCGGGTTGATTATCGAACCGGCGAAGCGCGCGGGCCCATTGCCGCGAATATGTCGTACATCCTCCGTTTGTTTGATAAGCTCCTCGATCACGGTTACGCGGAGTTTCGCGAGCCTCGCGCCAAGCTTTGGGATTGGATCAAGAACTACCAGATTCCGAACCTTGCGAAAGATGGCTCCCTTTGGGTCCAGTTCTTCGAGGATCACGCTGAAGCCGGCAACCGCAATTCCTGGTCACCGCTCAATCTGGCTCGTTATCTGATTGAAAAGCGGGAGGCGCTTGATCCCGAGTGGAAGACCGATGCCAAGGCGCTCATCGATTTCGCCGTCCAGAACTTCACCAGCATTCGCGATGGCGTGCCGGTTTGCGGCGAACAGACGAACGACAAGAATC
This sequence comes from Terriglobia bacterium, assembly GCA_050018435.1. Lineage (GTDB taxonomy): Bacteria > Acidobacteriota > Terriglobia > UBA7540 > UBA7540 > Bog-366. The sequence goes on along the minus strand of JBEKAD010000320.1, from coordinate 615 downwards.
CGTGGGGAGGCGCGCTCACAAACTATGGCGGCGTCCTGGCCATGTACTCCGCGGCGACGGGGTCGATGGAATACAAAGCGCTGGCCTGGCAAGCCTTGAATTACGCCTTGTACACGGTCAATGATGACGGTTGCCCGAGGGATGAAACCTGGCGCCCGGGCCGGGGCGGATGGCAAGAAGACGCCCACACCGACAGGATTCATAATTACATGGACGCCCTTACGGCCTTTCCGGAATGGGCAAAGTAGGCAAAAATTGGAAACTGGAAACTTGAAACTAGAAACTGGGAGATGGGAAATCCCATTACCTTCTAGGGCTAGTGTCCAGGTTCTAATTTCCAGTTTCGAGTTTCCAGTTTCTAGTTTCCGTTCTTAGTCTCATGCATCACGACAAACCTCATTTACTGATCATCGGCGCCCGCGGCTTTCTGGGGCAGCACTTGGCCCGCAAGGCTACCTCCGCGTTCCAGGTCTTTGCGGCTGACCTCCCGGCGGCGGGCTGGGAAGGCTTGGTGATGGACGTCACTTCGGCGGCAAGCATCGAGGCAGGGTTCCAGCAAGCCTCTCCGGACGTTGTTGTGCTGCTCGCTGCCATTTCCGACATCGACGCGTGCGA
>JBEKAD010000319.1:0-6546 GCA_050018435.1 Terriglobia bacterium | reverse complement strand
CTACGCGCAGAATCTTCCGGTTTTTGATTGGGACGTTTCCCTCGCCTACTTCCGCGAATTGTGGCACCACCCGAAGCTGCTGGTTTTGGGCGTACCGTTTTCCTTCACCCTGCTAGGTATTTTGCTGGCCCACGAACTCGGCCATTACCTTACTTGCCGTCACTACGGAATTTACGCCACTTACCCTTACTTTATACCCGCTCCGACGCTGATTGGAACGTTAGGCGCCTTCATTCGCATCAAGTCTCCCATGGTGAATCGTCGCGAGCTTTTTGACGTCGGGATCTCGGGACCGCTCGCCGGCTTTGTCCTCGCCATCCCTGCCTTAATCCTGGCGATCTTTCTTACGAAAGGCGCCATGCCCGCCACCTTGCCGGATTCGATCTCACTGGGCAAGCCTCTGGCCGTGATCCTCCTCACCAAGCTGTTCCGGCACGGAATCAATCCGGCGGAGGTTATTTTCCATCCCGTGGGTTGCGCCGCTTGGGTAGGGCTCTTCGCCACGGCTTTAAACCTGCTCCCGGTGGGGCAGCTCGATGGCGGCCATATCCTTTATGCGGTCCTGGGCGATAAATACCGGAACATCTCGCGAGGCTTTTTCCTGGTCTTGCTGCCGCTGGGAATCTTTTGCTGGTATGGTTGGATCGCCTGGGCCGTGATTCTGTTGTTCCTTGGCCTTCGCCATCCCAAGGTCGTCGAGCCGGTAGAACCTCTCGGACGGAAAAGAAAGATTCTCGCCCTCGTTGCGGCGCTCATTCTCGTCCTCACGTTTCTTCCCACGCCCTTTCGGCTTCAATAGAAAACAAACGCCAGCCGTGAGAAACCTGCATATAGCAATACCGTAATTTCTTTTTTTGGCGAGGATATTTGGAGTTACGGCTTTTCACTTTTGCCCTTTGCCTTTTGCCCTTTGCCTTTTGACTTGCTTTTGCGCCTTCGCCGCGCTGCCCTACATGATGTTGGCAGGGTCCATGTCGATCATCAGCGAGCGCTGGGGGATGCCTTGCTGGTCGGTGTAGTCAGCAAGGCGCTGAAGGATGGTGCTGAGACGGGCCCGAGAAGTGCACTTGATCAGAAACTGGATACGGAAACGGCCCTCCAATTTTGCCAGAGGCGCGGGCGTGGGTCCCAAAATCTTCAGGCCCTCGGTGTTTTTCTCCAGCGGGATCAGGAAATTGCCCACATGCTTTGCTACCTGCGCGGCTTGGTCGAGCTTGGCGCCATGGGCGATGACGTTAGCAAGCGCGGTCACCGGCGGGTAATGCATCATGCGTCGAAAACGCATTTCCTTATGGAAGAACGCTTCGTAGTTTTGTTCCGCCGCCATGCGAATGGCGTAATGGTCGGGATAGAATGTTTGAACCAACACGCGCCCGGGACTTTCGCCGCGCCCCGCGCGCCCCGCCGCCTGGGTGAGCAATTGAAAGGTCCGCTCGGCGGAACGAAAATCCGGCAGCCCCAGGCCGATATCCGCAGAGACCACTCCCACCAGCGTCACGCCGGGGAAATCGTGCCCTTTGGCGATCAGTTGCGTGCCCACCAGGAGGTCGATCTGGCCCCGCCGGAACTCGTCCAGGATGTGTCGAAACTGGCCCTGCCGGCGCGCCACGTCGCGGTCCAGGCGCGCCACGCGGGCGCCCGGGAAGAGCTCCGCAAACTTCTTTTCCACCTTTTCCGTTCCCTCCCCCACGTAATAAAGATGCTGGCTATCGCAATTCGGGCAACGAGCGGGCACCGGCGCGGAATAGCCGCAGTAATGACAAATTAAGCGATGCTCGCGGCGATGATAGGTGAGTGAGATCGAGCAGTTTACGCAGCGCTGCGTCTGGCCGCAACTGCGGCACAACAGGAACCATGAGTAACCCCGGCGGTTCAAGAGGATCATGGTTTGCTGCCGCTTCGAGAGCTGCGTCTCGATCTCCTGCTTCAGGCGGCGGGAGACGGGCACTTGCGTGTGGGTTTCGCGAAATTCCTGGCGCATGTCGATGATTTCCACGTCCGCCAGCTTGCGCCCTTCCACGCGCTCGGGAAGCGCCGCCAGCCGATATTTACCCTCGCAAGCATTCCAGTAAGACTCGAGCGAAGGGGTGGCAGAGCCCAGCACGGCGAGCGCGCCGGCCAGCCGCGCGCGCACGACCGCGACGTCGCGTCCGTGATAACGCGGCGTCTCCTCCTGCTTGTAACTCGTGTCGTGTTCCTCATCGATAATCACCACTCCCAGGTTGGAGAGGGGAGCGAATATCGCCGAGCGTGTTCCCAGCACCACTTTGGCCTCGCCGCGGCGAATTCGCCACCATTCCTCGTGGCGCTCGTTTTCGGATAAGGCGCTGTGCAGAAGCGCCACCTGCGAGCTGAACCGGGCCAGGAACTGCGCCTGCACGGAGGGGGTGAGCGAAATTTCGGGTACCAGCATCAGAGCCGTCCGGCCGATTTCCAGGCAGCGGGCAATCAGCCGGAGATAAATTTCCGTCTTCCCGCTGCCCGTTATCCCATGGAGGAGCACGGTCTGAAATTGTCCCGACTCCAGTTGCTTCGTGAGGTCATCGAGCACCGTGCTCTGCCCGGGTGTCAGGACAAGGGGCGTGCCCCCTTCCGCCCAGGTGTCGCCGGGTAGGGAAGATTTCTTCGAGGGGTCCAGTTCGATCAGGCCGGAGGCACTCAGCTTCTTGAGGGCGGCAAGATCCGCGCGAGCGGTTTGGAGAAGTTCGCGATGGTCTCCCGCCGTCCCTTCGGTTCCCAGCGCTTCCAGAATTCTTTTGGCCACCGGCGAAAGGCGCAGCGGTTTTTCCGGCACGGGGCCCGCCAACCGCACCGCATAAACCTGCCGTTGGGTACGCTCGCGCTCGACTTCATCAACGACGAGCCATTTTTCTTTCAGCGCCTCGAGGAAAGCTTCAGAGAATTTTTTCCGGAGCACTTGTACCGAGGCGCTGCCGCGCGTGGCAAGGTAGGCGAGGAGGTCGCCCGCCGGGCCGGCCGGTTCTTGCTCCGGCTGACTAATTTCCTGGAGCTTCTGCTGCCCCAACGCGCTCAGGCGGACCGAGCGGGCGCGGCGTGTGGCGGAGCGCAAAGGCAGCATGGCGCGAAAGACCTCGCCGATGGGCGCGACGTAATAGTCGGCGATCCAAAGTCCTAACTCCATTAACTCCGGGGTGAGAACCGGTTCAGTATCCAGCAGGCGCAAGATGGGGCGGGCTTGAATGCCGGGAGGAAGGGTACTGCCGGCGCGCAGCACGATCCCCGTGGCTTTGCGCGTGGCGAGCGGAACCTGCACTCGCTGGCCGGGCTGAACGCTGAAGGAATCGGGAACCAAGTAAGTAAGGGTATTGCGAATTGCCGCCATCACGGCGATGTCCACCAGGTTCGCGCGGCGCGAATGAGGTTTGCGGTCCACGATGGCATTCTATGCCGGATTTTGGATTTTAGATTTTGGATTTTGGATTTTGGATTAACCACCGGGCCCACCGGATTTTGGATTTTAGATTTTGGATTTTGGATTAACCACCGGGCCTGGCCACTTCTTCAATCCAAAATCTAAAATTCTTATGCACCAGCTTTCCCTTGGTCGTAGGGGACGAGCCGCAGACCTACAGAACACGTCCGCGCTACACCTGCTTTTTTCAATCCAAAATCCAAAATCTAAAATCCAAAATTCTTATGCACCAGGCTGGCGTAAAGATTCCCCAGCCGCTCGAGCATGGCGAGGGCAGGTGCAAAGTTCCTGCGCGTAATGTGCTCGATATTCAAACCGATGGGAGGTGGATCGGGGGGGAGATTATCAAACACGTCCATCAGAATGCGCTGGGCCAAATTGATGGAACGCTGGAGACACGTTTCAGCGGGCGCGGCCTCACCTTGCTCGGAACCCAGCAGGAAGCGGTCGAGGTCGCGCGGAATGTCAACGCCCAGCCAGCGGAGAAATTCCAGATCACGGCGGGAGCTGACGGGGGCAAAGCTGATAAAGATGCGCGCCTCGACGCCAATGAGCCGCTGAATCAGCCACACCAGATCGTTCGAGTCAAACATCACCTGCGAGGTGAAGAATTCCACCCCCTGAGCGTGCTTTTTGCGAATGCGTTCCGGCTCGTTCGCCCGGCTGGGAATGGTGATTCCACCGAGTGTGGCGGGCAGGCCCAGGGATTTCACCAGCCGGGCCGCTTCGCCGGGGTTGGGGCCGGGATAACGTATCTCCTTCGACTCGCCCCCGACGAGAACCCAATGGGGGATGTCCCACGGCCCGCAGGTTTCGCGGAACCATCGCTCCGGCTCAGGGTCGTGAACGGTGACGCGATTGATGACCACATCAATTCCCAGTTCGCGCTTGATGCGCGAGCCGAGCAGGCGGGGTTCGACCCGCTCGATGAATTTGCTGGTGCGCTCGCCGGGGCGGTCCTCGTCGTGGATCTCCGGAATGTTGATGGCATCCACACGGCCGCGCAACTGTTGGAGTTCGTGCAGGGAGGATTCCAGTGCTTCGGGCTTCGCCGCGGCGGGGGGAACCACCTCAAACAGCGTCATCGGAATGGCGGGATTCAGAAGCGCCTCGTGAAAAGCCATGGATGAGTTCCTGTACCAGTCCCTCGACAGGCTCAAGGCAACTGGTTCTTCAAATGTAGCTTGTACGCGCGGAAACCGCAACGGCGGCGCTCCGCGGGGGCGCGATATAGAAGTGAAAGCCGATCCCTCGGTCGTAGCGCGGGCGTCTCGCCCGCGCATTCCTGTCATGGGACGCCGGTTTCGATCCTCCAGGCACGGGGTTTTGTCGTGGGGCGGGAGCGGGACGCTCCCGCGACAGCGGGCGGGACGCCCGCGTTACCTCCGCTTTTTCACTTTTGTGCTGTGCACTCGCTCCGCGGGGGCGCGGCAGGAATAAGGGGGGCGCGAGCCGCCCTTGACTCACTACCACATGGTACATATTTTAATTGACATCGCTACAAATATAAGCTAGAATCGCTGGGCGATGAACGGCTTGCCCGGCGCCGGCGCAGGAACCCGCGGCGGGGCAAGAAAGGATTTATGAGCTATTTTACTAGCCTCACGGCCTCAAATTGCATGGCGACTTCATGTCCGACGGGCGCGAAAAGGCCCAAACCTGATAACTTGTTGAAAACAAAGGGTCGGAAGAGGGCTTTTTTCTCTGCGAAAGCTGACAATCTACTGAAAATAAAACCAGTTACAAGAATTGGCGAGAACAAGAAAATAGCGTGACACAATGTCCGTCAGGCGAGACGGCAGGTCATAAGTTTTTGGCGTGCGGAAAAGCACGGTGGGGGCAGAAGTTCGCGCGTGGCGCATACATTCGTGCCTGCTACGCACCCTTCAAGAAGTCGCGTATCTTCTCAAAGTCCTCGCGCAGGATTTTCTCTTCACGGGGGTTGCGCAGGACGTAGGCGGGGTGGACGGTGGCGAGCGCCTTGCAGGAACCAAAATCATAGAATTGGCCCCGGATTTTGGTGATGCCTTCCTTGATGCCCAGTACGGTGCGGACGGCGGGCGCGCCCAGGCAGCAGATCAGGCGGGGCTTGATGGCTTCAATCTGGCGATAGAGGAAGGGTGAGCAGGCATCAACTTCGTCCTTCTCCGGCGGGCGATTTTCCGGTGGGCGGCACTTGACGACGTTGCAGATGTAAACGTCTTCGCGCTTCAGGCCCACGGTTTGCATCATGCGGTTCAGGAGTTTGCCGGCCCGGCCCACAAAGGGGAGACCCTGTTCGTCTTCGTCGGCGCCCGGCCCCTCACCAATGAACACCAGCTCAGCGTGAGGATTCCCTTCGCCAAACACGATGGTCTTGCGAGTCGGCGCCAGCTTGCAGCGGCGGCAATCGCCGAGGTTCTGGCGAATTTGCTCCAGCGTCTCAGGGCCGGAAGGCGGCGCGGGCGCTGCTTCAAACAGATTGAAGGAGGGAGACGGGGGTCGGAGGATGTGTCCGGAGTCCGGAGTCCGGTGTCTGGTGTCTGGAGCGACGGCGACGCGCATCGGCGCGGGGGGCGTGGCCACACGAGCCGGTGCGGGCGCTGGAACTGATTTCGGTGAAGGCGCCACCGCGGGCTGCGCAGCCTGGGCAGCCGCAAGACCTGGCGGCGTTACGACTGCACCCGGTTTGCGGCGATAAAAACCCTCAATACCGAGTTCCTGGTAGAACTCCAGCCAGGCCGTCAATTCTTTACGTGTTGCGTCATCCATGTTTAAAGGTCACACTTGCCTGGAATTCTCACCATGGGTCTGCAAGGCCGTGTGGTGAATTGAATTTATAACCCTCGCCCCCTTGAGGTAGTGATGCTCTCGAGCAAAGCACAATCGCGAAAAATTCTTCTTCCCTCTCCCCCTTGGTGCACAGAGACTCATGAATAGAGCACCAAAACATAGAATTCTTCTTTCCTCTCCCCCAACTGATCGTGTCCCACATCTTCTGCTGGACACCGGGGGTGCGCGCCTTCAGCCCCAAAGGGGCGGCCTAGCAAAGCCCAGGCCAGCGGCCTGGGTTAGGAAGGTCACCCCATTTCCCGTTCTCCAGCCCTGAAGGGGCGTGATCAAGGCCACCGACC
>JBEKAD010000318.1:0-6550 GCA_050018435.1 Terriglobia bacterium | reverse complement strand
GATTGCCCAGGCCTGTTCCTTCATCGCCGTTCCAACGAATCCCGATGGCTTCCCTTCCCTCCCAGTTGATACTGGCGACCGACCATCCTCCAGATCCGGAGTTGTAGAGAATCTCGACCGAACTGATCTTAGTTTTCGGGGCCCAAACAGTGGCTGGCTCCACATACGCCATAGACATGACCTCGCTACTACAATTTTATGTATTACAATACGTAATGTAAATATGTATGTCGGCATAATGTCATTCTATGTGCTCGACATTTGCTGTTATTCTGAATTTAGACACTTCGTTTTCTATACTTTACGACCCAAATCCCTTTTCTTTCTGCGTGTGAAATCGCGGCATTGATCCGGCGTAAAGCAGTATCGCCGGTGGAAGTGGTGCGCACTCACTTAGACCGCTTCGAGCGCCTGAATCCTAAGCTGAACGTCTTCGTCGATTGCCAGCCGGAAGCCGTGTTAGCTCAGTCGCGCTGCGTACCCATCGCCCTCGCCGTTGGATTGAATCGCCGGTTCTCCCTTGCACTCAACCAGTGATCTCAACCAGCAGCAATAGAGCTTTGGCCATCCTTCGCCGCTTTTGCCTTTTCTGGCATCTTGAAACGGAGAACCAACAACTAGCCAAGAATTAATATCTCCATTTCGTGTAAGATTCTTATGGCGAGTACAGTGCACCGCTTCCGCGCGTGTCGACCGTGCCAGACCCCTTTCAAGTCGCCTGGCCTCCTTCGATCCTACGCTTCTGGATACTCCCCAATTTCCAGGTAGAACCGCAGCCTTCGGGCCAGCGGCACATTCCTGTCAGGAGAAACGAATGGCGAAAATCGCAAAGACGGCCGACCGCAAAAAGGTCATGGATACCACAAAATCGACCGCATGTCCCAAGTGCGGCAAAGACACTCGCATCGTCAAGCGCATGAAAGACCGCGAGCGCGGCGTGCCCGGTGGTATCTACATTTCCTGCTCGGGCTGCGATTTCCTTTAGAAACTCTGAGTTCAGCACTCAGCAACCTATACCCAATCAATACCAGCCCTCCAATTAATAAAGGACGAGGCGCGGCCCGTGGTCGCACCTCGTCCTTTATTGCACACTACTGTTCTCGCTCCCGTTCTTCCAATTGAAGTTTCCGACCCGGAAGAACTACCATATCCCTATGCCCGTTGACCTAGTAGCTCCTGCATCTTCCTACACCCGTATCCGCGCCCCGCGCGGCAACTCGCTCTCCTGCAAAGGTTGGCAGCAGGAAGCCGCCCTGCGCATGTTGATGAATAACCTCGATCCGGACGTTGCGGAGCGTCCCGAAGAGTTAATCATCTATGGCGGCACGGGCAAGGCCGCGCGCAATTGGGCTTGCTACCACGCCATCGTCGCAGCGCTGAAGGGGCTCGGCAACGATGAGACGCTCCTGGTCCAATCCGGAAAGCCCGTGGGAATTTTCCAGACGCACGAAGCTGCTCCGCGGGTGCTGATTGCTAACGCCAATCTGGTGGGCCACTGGGCCACCTGGGAAAAATTCCGCGAGCTCGAGCGCCTGGGCCTGATGATGTACGGCCAAATGACGGCGGGGAGTTGGATTTACATCGGCACGCAAGGCATTCTCCAGGGCACCTTTGAAACCTTCGCCGCCGCGGCGCAGAAGCACTTCCGCAGCGACTTGGCCGGCAAACTGGTGGTGACAGGCGGAATGGGCGGCATGGGCGGAGCGCAACCGCTGGCTGCCACCCTGAACGGCGCCGCCTTCCTCGGCATCGAAGTTGATCCGGAGCGTATCAAGCGCCGCATTCGCACGGGCTACTGCGACATCTGCGTCAATTCGCTGGATGAAGCGGTCCGCATCCTCAAGAATGCGGTGCGCCAAAAGCAAGCGGTGTCGGTGGGATTGGTGGGCAATTGCGCGGACGTCATCCCGGAACTCGCGCGCCGCGGCATTGTCCCCGATCTGCTCACGGACCAGACCAGCGCGCACGATCCACTGAATGGTTACATCCCCACAGGGCTGAGCCTGGAAGAAGCCACGGAGCTCCGCCGCGAGAATCCCGAGGATTACCTGAAACGTTCGTACGATTCGATCGCGCGGCACGTGACGGGCATGTTGGAATTGCAGAAGCTCGGCGCGGCCACGTTCGATTACGGGAACAATATCCGCACCGTGGCGTTCGAGCACGGGGGCGTGAAAGACGCCTACAATTTCCCCGGTTTCGTTCCCGCCTACATTCGGCCCTTGTTTTGTGAAGGCCGCGGGCCGTTCCGATGGGTGGCGCTTTCCGGAGAACCCGCCGACATCTATCGCACCGATGACCTGGTGCTGGAACTTTTCCCCGACAACGCCATCCTGAATCGTTGGATTCGCCTGGCGCGCAAGCATGTGAAGTTTCAGGGACTACCCGCGCGCATCTGCTGGCTGGGTTATGGCGAACGCGCGCGGTTCGGCGAGCGCATCAACGATCTGGTGGCAAGGGGCGATCTGAAGGCGCCCATCGTCATCGGGCGCGATCACCTGGACTGCGGCTCCGTCGCCTCTCCCTTCCGCGAAACCGAGAGCATGAAAGACGGGAGTGACGCCATCGCCGATTGGCCGGTGCTGAACGCGCTGCTCAATACCGCCTCGGGCGCCAGTTGGGTTTCGTTCCACCACGGCGGCGGTGTGGGGATCGGATACTCGCTGCACGCGGGGCAAGTCACGGTGGCCGATGGCACAGCGGAGATGGCGAAACGGTTGAATCGCGTGCTGACCAACGACCCGGGAATCGGCGTCGCTCGCCACGTGGACGCGGGCTACGAAGAAGCGGTCAGATTTGCGCAGAAGGCAGGAGTGAGAATACCCAAAGTGACGAGTGACAAGTGACGGGCAACCGAAAGACGAAAATCGAAACTCGAAATTCGAAACTCGCCGCGATTCTCGAGTTTCGATTTTCGAATTTCGGTCCTTACTGGCTTGTCACTCGTGACTGGTCACGTAAGGTGTTTCAGGAGATTATTTCTTAATCCGTTGCTGGGTGACCCCCTCACCCGGCTCCGTCGGCTGACGGACTGGAGAAAGCGCCGGTGGCGGTCCACGCCCTCCCCCAAGGGGCGAGGGTAGTAAACTTAAGTCAGACACCCCCCGCAAAGCGGGTGGCTTGATGAGTGGGGCCGCCTCAAAGGCGGTCACCCGTTAGTTTTGGCGTCGCGCCGAGGCGCGCCTTGGTTAAGGATCCAGAACTGTCCGCGCGGCATTTCCCCGCTTACCTTTTCTTCCACGGGGCGTCTAAACCCTGTGAGAGGTTCGAACCTTCGCGTGATGGATGGCACCTGCTTGGAGTTCGCCGGCAAAGCTTCCGCGCAGTCCTCGCCGATGAGCGAAGCCGATGAACTTTCGCTAATCCGCCGGGCTCAGGAAGGGGACCGTTCCGCCTTCGACACGCTCATCCGTCTTTACGACCAAAACGTATTGCGCCTGGCGCTGCAAGTGGTGGGCTCGCCGGAGGAAGCGCGGGATTTATACCAGGAGGCGTTTCTGAAAGTCTTCCGGTCGATTCGCCATTTCCGCCTGGAGGCAAAATTCTCCACTTGGCTCTACCGCGTGGTGATGAATGTTTGCCTCGACCACTTGCGGCGGCAGAAGACTCGCAAGGAAGTGTCTGTACCGCAGCCCGAGGAGGGCGGGCCGGAATTCTTGCAGTCGGTGCCGGACGAGCGGCCCACGCTCGATCCCGAGCGGGCCACCCACTCCAAGGAAATTGGCCGCCGCATTCAGGTGGCGCTGGAGCGGCTGAATCCCCGGGAGCGCATGGTGTTCGAGTTGAAGCATTACCAAGGACTGAAACTGCGAGCGATCGGTGAGATTTGCAAAACCAGCGAGCAGACGGCGAAGAACTGCCTGTTCCGCGCTACGCAGAAACTACGGATGGAATTGAATGATTTGGTATAGGTCCAATACTGTTCACATGAGGTGTTCATTGCTTTCGCGGGAGACCCCCTCACCCCCACGACCTGCAGAACGTGGGTGAGGGGTCACCGAGGGATAACGTTACTGACAACTGAAAACTGAGAACTGAGGACTTAGTGGGAGAGAAGAAACAATGAATTGCCAGAACTTGGAAGAGAACCTGCCGCTGCTGCTTTACGGGGAGCTTTCTGCGTCGGAGCAAGCGGCTTGTAATGAGCACCTCACGGGGTGCGCAAGTTGCCGGGCGGCGCGGGAGAAACTCGAGCGGTTCCATCAGGTCTTGGCGCAGCGGCCGCAAGTGGAAGCGAGCGCCGCGCTACTGGCCGAGGCGCGGATGGCGCTGGATGAAGCGTTGGAAAGGCAGCAGCACGGCTGGCGCGCCCTCTGGCGCAACGGCCTGCCGATTCTGCGCTTTCAGCCGGCCTCCGGTTTTGCGCTGGCACTCACGCTGATCCTTGGTGGGTTTGGCCTGGGATGGGGACTGCGCCCGCACGCCCTGCGGCTGACCGCCGGTGTAGCGGAAGTGAATAACGAGGGCGTTGCCAGTCCCGATCTCGAAAATATGCGCATTAGCGGCATCAGCCGCGTTGCTCCCGACCCCCAGACGGGCGGCGTGAAGATCACCATGGACGCGGAGCGGCGCGTCACCCTGGAAGGCTCGCTCGACGACCCCAAGATTCAGCAGGTGCTGGTCTACGCTGTGAAGAGTTATGACAATCCCGGCATCCGCCGCGACACCCTCGACGCGCTACGTTCACACGCCGACAATCCCAACATTCGCCAGGCGCTGCTCTACGCCATGCGACACGATCCCAATGCGGGGGTGCGCCTGGAGGCGCTGGGGGCCGTCTGCAACATGAAATCCAGCGGCGATGTGCACACGGCTCTGCTGGAGGCGCTCGAGCACGATACCAACGCGGGCGTGCGGGTGGCGGCGGTCGATGCTCTAATCGATCACACGGAGAAGGAGGGCTGCGATGTGCCCACGGCGCGTGCTCTCGAGCATTTGGCCACCATCGACACCAATCCTTATGTCCGGCTCAAATGCGCCAACGCCATGATGAAGCTAGGAAAGTGAGGATTCAATTCAACCCATGGGAACGAGGCAAGTTCAGGGTTCCGCGCTTTTAGCCTTCCTGATTACGCTGCCGCTGGCGGCGCTCGACGTGTCCTCGGTGAAGCAGGGCGCTCCGGTGCGGCGCGGGAACAGTTGGCAACAGCGCTCGGAGTTTGAATCCCCTGCCAAGGATGGAGCGCGTTTGTTGCTGCGGGTGGATAACGGAGCGGTCAGCATCCACCCTGTGCCGGGCGACGGAGTGAGTTGCATCGTCACTTTGCGCGCCTACACCTCCGATGAGGCCGAGGCGCGGCGCTTATTCGACAAATTCCAACTCACCGCCCGTTCGGTGGAAACGGGTGGCGTGTACATCACCAGCCAATCGCCTCAGCACGTGCGGCACGGGATCAACTTTAGGGTGCAATTTCAAATCACCGTGCCCCAGCGCTACAACCTGGACGTGGTAACGCAGGCTGGCGACATCACGGTGGAAGCTCCGCTGGAGGGCGAAGCCCGGCTCACCACGGCAGGAGGCGACGTGCGCTCGAGCGACCTCGCGGGCGCGGGGCGGATTGAAACCGCCGGCGGCAGTATTACCCTCGGCAGAATCGGCAGCGACCTGATCGCGCGCACGGCGGGAGGCTCCATCCGCGTGGGCGATGTGCAAGGTGATGCCCTCCTCGAAACCAGTGGTGGAGAAATCGTAACCGGCGCGGTGGCGGGCGCACTGAAAGCCGAGACTGCGGCGGGTGACGTTGTCGTGGGCGGCGCCACCGGACAAGTTCTGGCCCGCACCGCGGGCGGGCAGATCCAGATTGGGCCCACAGGGGGCAGCGTTCGGGCGGAGACGGCCGGTGGCAGCATCCGGCTCCAGGGCGCACGCGGCCGCGTGGTGGCGGAGACCGCCGGAGGCAGCATCGATCTGCTCGAGGTCGAAAGCGCCGTCCGGGCTTCCACGGCGGCGGGACGCATTCTGGCGGAATTCAACTGCACCCAGAAATCTTTCGGCCCCTCCCAGCTCGAAACCAGCATGGGAGATGTATACGTCTACCTGCCCACCAATGTGGCGCTCACCATCGATGCGGCTATCGAGACCGCGGCTGGCCGCCAGATCCAATCGGACTTTCCTCTCGACATTCAGGGCGACAAGGAAGAATTGGTTCCCTCCACCCTTCGCGGCCATGGAACTTTGAATGGGGGGGGAGAAGTACTGACAATTCGGACCGTGGCGGGCAACATCGAGATTCGCAAAATCAATGAAGCCTCTCTGCGCGAGCTGCAACAGCGCGAAGAAAGCAACTGGAAAGCCTGGCAGGAGCAGTGCGCGGAAAAAGACCGCCGTAACCAGGAGCGGGAAAAGGAACGGCGGCAGCGCCAACAGGAAAGGGATGGGGACAATCATGACCAGTGACCAGGAACGACCGAAACTCGAAAATCGCAACCTGAAACTCGAAACTCGAAATTCGAAACTCGACGCGCACCTCGCGAGTTTCGAATTTCGAGTTTCGAGTTTCGAATTTCGGGTTTCGAGTTCCGCGTTGAAGCTCACCTTGCTGCTAACGCT
>JBEKAD010000317.1:0-8243 GCA_050018435.1 Terriglobia bacterium | reverse complement strand
CCGGAACACTCCAGCATCCCAATATCGTGACGGTTTTCGATCTCGGGGAATTTGAGGGTCAACCTTACATCGCCATGGAGTTCGTGGAAGGCGAAAGCCTGCAAAGCATTATTGCGCGGCAGGCGAGAATCCCCCTGGCAGCAAAGCTGAAATTTGTGGAGCAGGTCTGCTCGGGGCTCGATCACGCGCATAAGAATGGCATTGTCCATCGCGACGTCAAGCCCGGGAATATCCTGGTAAAGAACGACGGTACCGTAAAGGTCGTCGATTTCGGGATTGTGCGTGTCGAGTCCACGACCCTCACCAAGACGGGCATGTTCATGGGGACCATTCAATATGCTTCTCCCGAACAGCTCACCGAGGGACATGTAGACGCACGGTCTGATCTGTGGTCGGTGGTGTGCGTCATTTACGAGCTAATTTCCTATAAGAAGCCTTTCGAGGGATCGAATTTCGGCGGCATTGTCGGCAAAATTCTGACTTCGGAACCGGAACCCTTAAGCCGCGTTTGCCCAGGACTGCCCGCCGAGTTGGACCATCTCATCGCTAAAGGCCTCAAGAAAAATGTTGAGGAACGCTACCAATCCTTGGAAGAGTTAATGGCGGATCTTGAGCCCATCGGTCAAAGCCTCCAGCGTAACCTGATTGGCGATCTGCTCGTGGAAGCCCGGCAAAGGAAGGAGCAAGGCGACCTGAACGGCGCCCAGGAAAAGATCCGCGCCATCCTGATCCTCGACAAAACCCATGGGGAAGCGAAACAGCTCAACTCGGTAATCAGGGCAGAACTCCAGCGGCTCTCGTCTTCGCCAAAAGTGAGGGAGTTGGTCGCAGAGGGCGAACGAGCCTTCAACCGGGGAGAATATGCTGATGCCGTTCGCGTCTTGGCGGAAGCCCTGGCCCTGAATCCAAACGATACGCAAGCGCGTAGCCTGAAGGAGCGGGCGGCGCGGGAGCAGGACCGGCTGCCACGGGTCCAGGAAGCGCTGACGGCCGGCCAGGCGGCCATGAAGCAAGGAGATCTGACGGGGGCGGAACTGGAACTCCAGAAGGTTCTCGAACTGGACCAGAATAACCCCCAGGCGTCTAGCCTCCTGACGGAAATTCGGCGGGACCGGTCCGCGCGCGCGAAGGGTTTCCGGCTTAAGGAGGCTTTGTCGAAGGCCGACGAATTGGTTGCGGAAGGGAAGTACCACGAGGCGCAACTGGAGCTCGTGGCCTTGCAGACAGAGTTTCCGGAGGCGGAGGAGGTCCGCCAGAAACTTTCGGGGGTGAACCAGCGCCTGGCGGAACCGGCGGCGGCCGGGGGTTCCCCCGGAGCGGGGGCCGCCACCGACAAGGCACAATGGCGAGATGCGCAGATTGCCGAGGCTACGAAGTGTCTCGCCGGAAATGATATTCTCCGCGCCAGCGCCTTGCTGAGTAATGTGCAGGAGCAATTCCCGGCGGATGCCAAGGTCGAGGCGTTACTCCAGCAGGCCGAACAGAAGAAAGCGCGACCCCCCGCTCCGCCGATCGAGCCGGCTCCTCCCCTTCGGGTTCCCACCGAAAAGCCCAAGCCCTCGGTCGGGATGATACTCGGGGGGGTAGCCTTGGCCGTTGCCTTGGGCATCGGCAGCTTCCTTTACTATCAACACGCGCACCCGGCAGGAGGAACTTCTGCCTCACCGCAGGAGATTCAGCTCGAACACGACGCCAAGCTCTTACAGGATAATGGTAATCTCGATGCCGCCCTGGGCAAGTGGCGCGATCTGGCCGCCCGGCCGGGAGCTTTGCAGGACGAAGCGAAACAAGCCGTCACTCAGATTACGCGTCAACAGGATATAGTAAAGCAGGAAAAGTCCCTCTTTTCCCGGGGAATGGCCGCGCAAAGGGAAAAGAAGTGGGATGATGCCGTGGCGCTTTATCAGCAGGTGGCCGCCTTAAATGGCCCGATGAAAGACCAGGCCCTCCAAGCCCTTTCCAGTGTGAAAGAACTGCAGTCCGGACAAGACGCCTCGACATTGGAAAAAGAAAAGTACAACCAGGCCGTGGCTGCCCTCGCGCAGGAGGACTACGCTCGGGCGCGGGTATTGTTCCAGCAGGTTCTCGACCTCAACGTTCCGGGATCAGCCTTGGCCGCCAAAGCACAAACGCAATTGGCAACCGTCACGGCAATCCAACAAACCCAAGACAAGTTCGCAGGGGCGGAGAAAACCCAAAATGCTGGCGATTTGAATGGCGCCTTGGCGCGATTTCAGGATATCGCCGCAAAACCCGGACCTTTCCAAGCGCGCGCGCAGTCGCGCCTCCAACAGATCAACCAGCTCGTGGCGGCCAATCAACAAAAGCAACAAACCGGAAGGGCCTTGCAGGATAATCTGAAGAAGTTCCAAGACCTGAAGAGCCAGAAAAAGTATGAGGATGCTGCCGCGCTCCTTGCCGCCATCAGCCAAACAGGCGGAGATGCGAACCAACTCAAGAATGAATTGGAGTCCGCCGAGCAGGCGGACTTGCAGAACCTGACCAACCAATTCAACCAGGCTAAGAACAAGAAGGATATAGCCTCGCTCCAACAGCTCAAGAGCCAGTTCCAAACCCTCGCCTCCGCCAGCGGAGCTCCCGCCAGCCAAGCTCGTGACTACGCAGAGAATCAGATTCCCTCTGCCCTCACCCAAATCAACCAAGCGAACCAGCCCAAGCCTCAACCCCCGCCGCCCCCGGTGCCTGCTGCTGCCCCGGCCCCGGCGGCCCCTCAGGCTCGTACCCCGGTTGTCGCGTTGATCCCCTCGGCTCCCTACCGTCCTTGGGCACGCCCGGTGCAAAAGGGGATGTTGGTTCCCGATTATAATGTCGAGGGCGGGCTGAAACCTTTGGACTTCAGCATGTCTCCCGTGGGCGGAGCGCCGAGCGGAAGCTTTGTTATGCTGATTATCGAAATCGACGAAAGAGGCGAGGTTTCGCCCGACCGGGTCATATCGGACACGAGCGGTGTGGGTCCCACCGTGATGGATGCGGCGAAAAAATGGAAATTCAACCCGCCCATGGTAAAGGGAAAGCCCGTACAGACCAGCGTTACGGTTAAAGTCACTTTCTAATCAACTTTTGCTGGCGTGGGCCGATACGGCCGAAGCGGGCAGCGCGGAGTTATCCGTCACCCGACGGATTACTCCGCGGCTTTCCCTCTTGCGTGTTAATAAACGTGTTGAGGTTATCATGTTAAGAACCGCAGAGTAAGGCAAACTACGCCTAACTCTGCGCTACCTGCTATCGTGCGAACGGAAGCATGAACCCCCCATATGAGGCCTACGGGTTGGGCTTTCTTGACAATACTTTGGAGCCCCAGTTGGTCGTGACAGTAAACGGTACGGGAGTCCGCCCGACGGGACCCAACTCGATCGGAACCGGACAATGGACGCACGTGGTGGGTACCTACGATGGCAGCAATACGATTGTCTACGCCAACGGTTCGCCGGCGGCAACGATCGCGCAGACGGGTCCCATTGATTATGGGACAAGCCAGGATCTGGACATCGGTACGCTGTCCCCTTACACGGCACCGTCGGAACCGCTCAACGGGTTGATTGACGAAGCCCGCATCTCCACGGTTGCGCGCTCGGCGGACTGGATTGCGACCGAGTACGCGAATGAATCGTCGCCGTCCACATTCTATGCCGTGGGAGCGCAAGTGACGGCCAACAGCGCACCTACGATTCAGAGTCTGTCGCCCTCCGCCGGGAGCACGGGCGCTGCGGTTACGATCCACGGGGCCGGTTTCCGGCCAAACCAAGCTGCAAGCACGGTAACCTTCAACGGGGCGGTGGCCACACCCACGAGTTGGACTGACACAAGCATCACTGTGCCGGTCCCGGCCGCAGCAACCAGCGGGAATGTGGTAGTCACAGTGAACGGCGTGGCCAGCAACGGGGTAAACTTCACAGCTACAGTAAGTATCACGAGCATCACGCCGACCGCCGGCAGCGTGGGTACTCCCGTGACGATCACCGGGACGAACTTTGGAGTGACTCAGGGCGCGAGTACCGTAACCTTTAATGGAACCATGGCGTCCCCCACGAGTTGGAATGACACGAGCATTGTCGTGCCGGTCCCTGCCGCAGCGGCCAGCGGGGACGTAGTGGTCACGGTGGGCGGGGTGGCCAGCAACGGGGTGAACTTCACAGTCCCGCCCCCCAGTATCACGAGCATCACGCCGACCACCGGCAACATAGGCACTTTCGTGTCGATCTCCGGAGCGGACTTTGGAGTGACTCAGGGCACGAGTACCGTGACCTTTAATGGAACCACAGCGTCGCCCACAAGCTGGAGTGATACGAGTATTGTGGCGCCGGTGCCCCCCGGAGCGACAAGCGGGAACGTGGTGGTTACGGTCAATGGCAACGCCAGCAATGGGACCACCTTCACGCTGGCATTGGTCACCGGCCAGACGGTCCTTTCTGACTCCATGGCTCGCACCACGACCTATGGTTACGAAAACATTGGCGGGCGCAATTTCATGACCGCGATCGCAGGATCGGGTTGCGCGAGCTGCGGCGGCCGCGGCAATTCCGCCTTCACCGTCGACACGCTCGGCAATGTGCTCTCTTCCACCGACGCCCTGAATAACACGACCACTTACACCTACGACTCGATGGGGAACGTTCTCACCAAGTCCCAGCAACTGAATGCCAACACCACCCTGACGTGGAGCTACACGTACAACGGGTTCCAGGAAGTGCTGACGGCCACCGACCCGCTGGGAAACGTCACCACGAATGTGTATGACGGGAACGGCAACCTGCTTTCCACCACCACGCCCCCGCCCAGCGGCACGGGTTCCGGCCTCACCACGAACTTCCAATACGACAGCAAGGGCGAGCTGACCCAGGTCACGGACCCCAAGGGGAACGCGACCCATCTTACTTATACGTCAGCGGGCCTGGTTGCCTCCATCACCGACGCGCAGAGCAACACGACCACATTCACCTATGACGCCCGTGGCAACCGCCTTACCTCCACCGATGCGCTCCTTAACGTGACGACCTACACCTACGACACAATGAACCGGCTGACGCGGATCACGGCGCCCGACACTACTTACACCCAATTCGCTTACGACTACCGCGGGCGGCGCATTTCGGTGACCGATGCCAACGGCAAGACCACCGCCTATCAATACGACGATGCGGACCGCCTGCTGGCAGTCACCGACGCCGCGGCGAACCTGACCGTCTATGGTTACGACACGGAAAACAATCTGGTGGACATCACCGACGCGGCGAGCCACCAAACATCGTTTGCCTACGACGCCCTGGGGCGGGTTACGCAAGTCACCTTCCCCTCGACGCTCAGCGAGAGTTACACTTATGACGCCATGAACAACCTGCTCACCAAGACGGACCGCAAGGGGCAGACGATCAACTATAGCTACGACGCGCTGTATCGCCTGACCAGCAAGACCTATCCGGACTCGACCGCCGTCAACTACACTTACGATCCGCTGAGCCGCTTGACGCAGGTCACCGACGCCTCAGGGACTTACTCGTTCACATACGATAGCCTGGGGCGCCTGCTGGGCACGAGCACACAGTATTCGTTCCTGAGCGGGACGCTCACGAATAGTTACGCCTACGACGCTGCCTCAAATCGCGTTTCCTTCACCAATTCGGAATCCGGAATCACTTATGCTTACGATTCATTGAACCGCCTAACCAGCCTGACCGACTCCAACACAGGACAATTCGGTTTTGGCTACGACGCGCTGGGGCGGCGGACCTCTTTGACAAGGCCCAATGGCGTCGACACGTCTTACACCTACGACAATCTCTCGCGCTTGCTCAGTGTGCTGCACAATGGAGGCGCTTTGCCGGGAAGCACCGGCTACACCTACGACGCGGCGGGCAATCGGCTGACCAAGACCGCTGTCCAGGAGGCCAGTCCCAACCCGGTTTCCGTGCTGTCGCAATATAGCTACGACCCCATTTACGAATTGACGCAAGCGGTGGTGAATGGCAGCGTGGCGGAAGGTTACAGCTACGACGCCGTGGGCAATCGGCTGAGTTCGGCCGGACCCACGTCGTACAATTACAACACCTCCAATGAGCTTACCTCCACATCCGCCGCCACCTATGCGTACGACGCGAACGGAAACACTGTGAGCAAGACTGACTCGACAGGGACGACCTCCTACACCTGGGACTTCGAAAACCGTCTCACCAGCGTGACCCTGCCGGGAACGGGCGGAACCGTCAACTTCAAGTACGACCCCTTTGGAAGAAGGATTGACAAGATTGCGCCAACGAGCGGGACCACCATTTACGCCTACGACGGCGACGACATAACTGAAGAACTTGGAGGTGGAGGCAACCTAGTGGCCCATTTTACGCAAGGAGTGACCATCGACGAGCCGCTGGCGTTGACAGGTAGTGGCGGAACTTACTTCTATCATGCTGACGGGTTGGGCTCGATTACCTCGATGACGGACACCTCCGGCAATTTGGCCGCCAGCTCCGTGTACGATTCCTTCGGCAATCCGAAAGTGGTCTCTACTCCTACCGAGCGCGCTACTACGATCCCAAGGCCGGCAGGTTCATCAGCGAAGACCCGGTTGGGTTTGGGGCTGGAGACAACTTCTATCGGTATGTCGAGAATAATCCGACCATACTGATTGACCCTTCAGGCCTTGATGCGGACTGCGTGAATGGCGTGAAGCCATTGGTTCTTAAGGATATTGCGTCGTACATCAATCAACCTGTTAAGGGGACAGGAACCTGCGCGGACCTGCTTAGGTACACACAGGGCGGCAATCCAAAGTATCCTCCGTACCCCACTTGGCGTTGGATCAAAGGCCCCGCCCCAGATAAGAACACGCCACTGGGAACGTTTGTGGCGACGTTCCACGACAACAATGGCACACAATTTGGAAGCGGAGATGTGCACAAACATCCACGTCACGTCGGCGCGTTCTATGGCACCTATTCTAAAGGCAATCACAATGGGATCGTGTTGGTTGATCAATATGAAGACCGAACCGATCCTGGTGAAGTAATTGCTCAGTCTAAATACCCTTACGGAGGGTATCCTGAATACCACGAAGTGTATTGGAAGGACTACATCCATAACGGAAGTAACTACTTCATTGTTGTGGTTCCCTGTGAGTAAATGCTAAAGCCTTTTGTATCGTTGCGCTGGGAAAGAGGTTACGAGATGAAAATATTGGGACGGGTCTGTTTATGTCTGTGCATTCTGAGTGCGACGGCGGGATTAGCACAGGATGTGTGGCGCTCGGTTCCAACGGTGCCGCGTGGTCCACGTGATCCGGACAGCATCGGGACCGTGGTCGACGCCGTCGCAAAACGGGGAGGGAAAGAATCAAAGGCACGCGTTGTTGTATATGGAGGCCGGAAATCAGGGATATTGCTCATTGGCATTTGGATCCGTGGTTTGTCTGAGGTAATTTCTGAAGAGAACTTGTCGCCATATACTCGTCCGCAACTTGAGCCCGAAGGTCTGAATCCGCGCATGATAGAAATTACGCTGTCTTCTCTCACAGGCAAAGTTCAATTCAATTCGCGGATGGTTGTCCTATCGGACGGCAACTTCCCCAAGGGCGTGGACGATGATGGGAGTGATGTTTTTGTCGCAAGTTGTCGGAGCGATAACAGGTGCATGGCACTCATACACAAAATGATGGAGGGTTTCGATCAGGGAGTTGTCTGGATTGGCCGCGAAGTCTTTTCGCCCCCCATTCAGGTCAATTTCGGAGGAAAAGGTATCCAGAGTCACTTGAAGACAGTGCTGGATTTTGTTGAACCGGCCAAGGCGACGGGTAGTACCTCAACGAAGTAATGACGGGGGGAAATGGTGTCAGGAACCATTTTATTATCGGGTCAGGGGGAAATGGTGTCAGGAATCATTTTATTATCGGGGGGAAATGGTGCGGGGGGAAATGGTGTCAGAAACCATTTTATTATCGAGGAAAAAGCGTTAGTATTCCGTCATGAGCGACAAATGGTTCCTGACACCATATTCCCCCCTGACACCATATTCCCCCCCCTGTTCGGCGGACCGGTTGCCGGATTTACCTGGTCGAATATGCCATTCATGAACTGGACAGCGTGGAACATGAGCACCGAGCGGGTAGCCACGGTCAGCGCAGTTTTGACCGTGGGTTCTTCCCCTGATGACGAAGGGATACATGGAGGAATTACGTGTCAGGGATTCGGGGTTAGGGATTCGGGGTTCGTAGGCAGTACGTGCGGCAACAGTAA